>RGQW01000054.1 GCA_010029945.1 Actinomycetota bacterium
AGATGTCCGGCGCGCTGACACCGAGACCACCGCCCGTGATCGTTGCAAGCACGATGACCAGTCCCGTGCCGGATACGGTCGCCTGCCACGAGATCGCCCAACGCCCACCGATGCGTTCACGCAGGGTGAGGTCGTGTGGTTGGGTCGGAGTGGTGGACATCAGTCCCTGCGCACTCGAGACGATCCGATGAGCTCGTAGTACGCCTGGGTGATGAGAACACGCACGTTGTCGTGCGCGCCAGCTTCCAGGCCGAGCTGCTTGACAAGGCGAGCGACGGCCTTGGCCACGGCAGGCTCGGTCAGTGAGCGGCGCCGGGCAATCTCCGCGTTGGAGTATCCCTCGGCAACCAGCCGCATGATCTCCACCTGGTTGTCGCTGAGCTTTCGCGACCCGGGCGCAGCCGGCGCGGGTGCCGCACGTTCGGCGAGGGGGGAAGCCAACACCTCCCTGACGGCCTCCTCGAGAACATGCGCATCGGCAACCGATCGCTTGGAGACATAAATGGCACCCAGGGGCATGGGCCGGGTGGAGCCCACCAGTCGAGGATCCTGGTAACTGGAAAGAATGATGATGGCGATCGTGGGATTCAGGCGTCGCAATCCATGGGCCAAATCGATGCCGTTCGGGCCCGGCCCAAGGTCGAGATCGAGGATGGCGAGGTCGGGTCGATGTGTGTCGGCGAGGCGCATCCCGCTCGCTGCATCAGCCGCCGCAACGACTGACGTATGCCCCGCGGACTCCAGTGTCCGGGTGAGCAACACTCGAGTGAAATCGTCATCGTCCACCACGATTGCCGACATGGGCCGCTCTCCTCACGCTCGCCGAGTCCCCCCATTGTGATGACTGTGTGCACCCACGACCGGTCACGCTCCATTTTTGGGGGGCTAGCACCCCGGAATTGCCGGATTAACGGCCCTGAAGGGGGCATGTTCGCCTCGAAGTGTTGGCCGCAAGGTTCACGTCAGCAGGACGCGAGCGTGAACGACGCAGCCTCCGGTTGACGACGCCTCTCGGGAGAAGCCGCCAGATGCGTGAGCGCGCATCAGGTGCGTCCCGAGTCCCTCGGCGGGGGAGGTATCCGGCCGGAGTCCCTGCCCATCGTCGATCACGACCACGCTGAGGTCATTCTCGGAGACCTCCACCGCGATGTCGATGTGACCCGCACCGCCGTGTCGAACCGCATTGGCGACACATTCCTCCACGACCCGTCGGACACGTGATGCGGCCTGTGTGTCGGGTGGGTCACCCGAAGTCTGCGTCACGGTGACAGAAATCTCCACGAGACCAAACCATTGGTCGCGAACATGCTGAAGCGCTGTGGTCAGATCTTCGCCGGCAGTGGATTGCGCGTTTTCGGCCGCATTGTCGTACGCGTCAGTGTTCAGAATGGAGATCGCGCGTTCGACCGCGAGCGCGAAATCCGCTGCATTGCCGGACGCGGCCGCTTGGTCGATAGCCGCGGCGCACGCGTTCAGCGTTGTTTGCACAGTGCCGTGCAGGTGCTCGGCGTTCGCCCGCGCAAAAACGGCCAAGGATCGCTCCCGGGCGAGCCGCTGCGCCAGGTTGGTGTGCGACGAATCCTCGAGAGCGCGCAACGATTGCCGACGGGTGGCCTTCAAGCTGGCCACGGCGGTGGGCGCGAGAACGGAGAGACCCATCGCGAGTAGAGATCCGCCCGCCTCCGCACTCCCGACCTCAGGCGGCAGCGCCGACAAGAACGCGAGGCCGATGCCCTCGCAGACCACGAACACGAACCAAAATGTCGCTGTGGCAGCCGCTTCGGGTACCCACCGGATCGCGTAGAGGACAAGAGCGACGCTCGATGCGAGCAGGGCCGCGGCGACGACACCGAGGAACGGTCCGAACGCCTCGAGCGATGCTCGCAGATACCCAAGCAGAACGATGAAGAACGACGCGAGGGGAGCGGGCCGGGGTTGGCGCACGGTTCGCGCGAGAACATCGAAGACGCGTGGTGCCGGGTACTCAGCTTCCGTCGACACCCACAGTCGGTGACTCAGTGGGCGTACCGAATCACGAGCGGTCTCACGAAGGGAGTCAGCAACCGAGCCCCAGGACTCTGGAGACCCCTCGTTGTTAGACGCGCTGTCGGACGCGCTGTCGCGTGCAATGTCGTGTGCCGAGTGTGGTGCCGCGTCGTCGGCAGAGGACGGAAGCTGTTTCATCAATTCGGTGTGCGTATCGCCGAGTACTGCGGACACCTCTGCGCGGACGCGATCTTCGAATTCCGTTGAGGCATCGGCGGCGATGAGTGCGGCGAACTCTTCTTCCACTGCGCGTTCGAGGAGTGCCTGACGCCGCAGTCGGAACCGTTCACGTCCTTCGAAAAGGGACGCCATCGTCAGTCCCCACCACAAGGCGATGCCGGACGTCGCACACAGGAAGGTCCACGCCGGGGACGGCGGCTCAAGACGGAAGATCCCCGCGCACCCGACCACGACGGCTGCGAAGAGCAAACCCACGCTCGCGTGGAAGGCGACGCTGACGGGCAGAGCGGCGGGGGTGGTGCGCTTGTCTCGAAAAACTGTCGCATTAGCGACGAGCGCATAGATACCCACGACGGCCGATGCGAGTGCTCCCAGCGCACACAACCGCGGGAAGTCGCTCAGTGACACCGATTCCGCGCCAACAGAACCACCTGTGAGACCGAGGAGCACGGTGTTGACGGTTGCCCCGAGCGTGTATGCCTGCCACGAGATGACCCACCGGCCCCCAACTCGTTGAGCGAAGGTCGGCGCCGACTCCGGTACGGTCCCGTCCAGAGACGAACCACGCGCGATCACACGTCTCAGCATGACACCCGCGCGGCCGAATCGCTGGTGGAGGGATAGACATGAGCGACATGCTGGATACCCGCGCGGCCTGGCTATCGGAATCGGATCTGGAATCGGCCCGGGAACGCGTTCCGATGGTCTACGTCGACGCCGTTCCCGTACGCACAGACGAGCGGGGCCAGGTAACGACGGTCGGTTTGCTGTTGCGTGGCCTACCTGACGGCTCGATTAGTCGCGCGGTGGTGTCCGGGCGCGTCCTGTACGGGGAGCGGGTGCGGGACGCACTGCTGCGGCACTTGGAAAAGGACCTCGGACCTATGGCCCTGCCTCAAGTCCCCACGTCTCCTCAACCGTTCACCATCGTCGAGTACTTCCCTGACGAGACCGTGACGGGTTTTCATGACCCGCGCCAGCACGCCGTGTCTTTGGCCTATGTCGTTCCGATCGACGGCGACTGCGCCCCCAGTCAAGACGCTCTCGACTTGGTCTGGGTGACTCCCCAGGAGGCCACGAGCCCCGCCTTTCAGCAGGAGATGAGTGGCGGCCAGGGCCGGCTGATTCGGATGGCCCTCGCCTATTCCGGACAGTTGCCTTAGTCGCGTCCTGGCGGATCGGGAAACTGCGGCGCACGCTTGTGTGAGCGAGCCTCGAGTGCCTCTGCGAGGTCTGGCCACGTGAAGGCTTCCGCCATCGCGTCCAGAGCCGTCGACACCGCGTCAGGCAGTGTGAGGCCGTCAGCCTCAAGCAACTGCCGCTTCATCATGGCGGTGGACCGCGGGGAACTGTTGGTGGCGACCTCGCGTGCCCAGGTCAGTGCCGAGGTAACCGGATGGCATCGGATGCCACGAAGCGAGCATCTGCGCTCATCGCCAGCACGAAGCCGATCCCCGCACACGGTCCGTTGATGGCGGTGGCCACCGGTGTCGTCAGCGTCAGCGCCACGAGGGGGAGCGTCTGGACGGTCTGGCCTCGTACGTAGCTAAGGAGATCGTCGGTGCTGCCCGCAAGAGAACTGAGGTCGGCACCCGAGCAGAATCCTCGGCCAGCCCCCGTGACGACGATGGCCCGCACGGACGGGTCCGCGTCGAGCTCTTGCAGCGTTGCTGCGTAGAGCGGGCCCATCTCCGGGGTCAGCGCATTGAGGCGATCGGGGCGGTTAAGGGTGATGATCGCGATGGATGCATTCTCGGCGTCGCGAGTGATGAGAATAGTGCTCTCTTCGACTATCGCACTGGTCATGTAGTTAGCCAACCACATGTTCGTGGCCGGCGTTTGTCTGCTCTGCGATCGAGTGGCAACACGTGCGATGAGAATTCCCGTTGATTTTGCTGCCAGTTGCTGTCGCCAAGTGACATAGTCCTGCTGTGGATACCGAAGAAGAAGCTCCGTCGTCATCGCGCCCGTGGAGCGCGCGGCGCCCTCAAAGCCTGTTCCTCAGCGTCATCTTCATCGTCGTTGCGGCCGCACTCGTCTGGCAGGCATTCGACTACATAGGCAGAGGCATGGGGGGCGTGGTTCCTTACCTGTTGGTAGTCGGCGGACCCGTCCTTGCTGGCTACTACGTCTGGTACTTCAACATTCGCGACTTCGAGGCAGATGAGCCTGGGCGGACGCCGAGTACGTAGCGGCTACATCCGACACCGTCGCACGGAGTTCGTCGGACAGCGTCAACGGCGACGCCTGCGCGCCGGCACTCTTGGATAGTTTCTGTCCCTCGCTGGTGACAAGCGGATGATGCAGCACGTGCGCCTGGTGGAACGTGTTGCCGGGTAAAACCCGCGAGATGCGGCGTTGAACGTCGGTCGAGGAAGCGAGATCTTCTCCACGCACAACAAGGTTTATGTGGCCGTCGTGGTCATCGACAACAGACGTCAGGTGGTAGGCGGGGAGATCGTCGCGACGCCAAATGACAGGATCGGAAATCCCGTCGAGATGGAGTCGAGTTGCGGTGCGGCCTACCCGGAAGGGGTGATTGCCGTTACGGCATTCCCCCGGACACGAGTCCCCCGTGAAGGCGTCCCACTGCGTTCGCGAGCACGTGCAGTGGTACGCCAGGCCTGTCATCCATAACTCTTCCCGGGCCCGTTGATACCGGTCGAGGCGTTGGTGCTGCGTCCATTGCGCCATGTCGGCGGTGGATCGCGGCCCGTCGGTCCACGGAATTTCCAGCCACGTCAAGACTCGAAAGATGTCGTCGATGTACTCGTCCCGAACACGCAGGTGGTCGATGTCGTCGAGCCTCAAGGCCACAGCGGCGTCGCAGGCTTGTGCCACGCGCGAAATGACTAGAAAGTTGACGAGGTTCCCCTCATGAACGAAACCGCTGGGTGTCGGCGCCAGGCGTGTTCGCACGCTCCGAGCGTAGGAGACGGGTGTGCTGATGGCTGTTTCTATCCACGGGTGTTAGGTAGTCGACATGTTGCTTCGAGGTGCACGCCAGGCGCACACGTGGAGGGCCCGTGGCATCTCAGGGCTTATCGGCCTGCTTGTGGCTGTTCAGGCCCTAGGTATCTCCGCTGCACCAGCCACGGCAAGCGATCGCGTATGGAAGGACCTACGGGAAGGCGCGGGGATAGTGATCTTGTATCGCCACGCCCTGGCTCCGGGAGGGGGAGATCCGTCAGATTTTGATGTGAAGGACTGCTCCACTCAACGAAATTTGTCGGATGCGGGACGCCGCCAGGCCCGTGACATGGGTGCTGCACTTCGTCAGAACAAGGTCAACGTCCGTCGGGTGCTCAGTAGCCCGTGGTGCCGGTCACGGGAAACTGCCGAGTTGATGAAACTTGGCCCCGTTCGCACCATGATGCGGTTTGGTTCAACCTTCACTGCGCCGTCAGCGGTGGCCCAACGCCGGGAGTCTTTGGCGTTGAAAACCATTGCCCGTCAATCGAATCGCTCGGGAGTGGTGGTGGTCTCGAGCCACCAGGCAAACATTGTGGACTTGACGGGCATCGCACCGACATCGGGTGAAGGAATCGTGGTGCGCTACACGGGAGGAGAACTCACCGTGATCGGCCGGGTTCCCGCACCGGCTATTCGCTAAAGGCCGCCAATGATTCGCCAGACGCCGCCATGCGCGAGCGTCGTGGCACAACCATGGGTAACGAGATCGGGGCCTGGGGATTGACCCCAGGCCCCACTGCTGTGTCCGAGGGGGGACTTGAACCCCCATGCCCCGTAAAGGGCACTAGCACCTCAAGCTAGCGCGTCTGCCAATTCCGCCACCCGGACGAGGGAATCAAGCGGGGCACAGCATATCCCTGCGCCCACGACCGCCGACGCGGCAGGATGGAAGCGTGTCCACGGCACCAGGCGATTCCTTTTCATCCGAAATGGAAGGCGATGCGGTTGCCATTACCCGTGATCTGATTCGTATTGATACGAGCAACTGGGGTCCAGATCCCAGGACAGTTGGCGAGGCGGAGGCCGCGGAGTACTGCGCGGAGCGGCTGCGCGAAACGGGGTGGGATCCAGAAGTCATTGTCACGAGCAACGATCGACGCCGGGGAGTCGCCTTACGAATACCCGGGGTGGATCCGAGTGCACCAGCGGTGGTGGTGCACGGGCACTTGGATGTCGTCCCAGCCGTGGCCAGCGATTGGACCCATCCGCCCTTCGCGGCGGAAGTCGACGACGGTTTCATCTGGGGCCGAGGCGCCGTGGACATGAAGAACATGGACGCGATGATCACGGCGGTGGTGCGCCACTGGGGTCGAACCGGAGAGCGACCCCGACGTGACGTCATTGTGGTGTTCTTCCCCGACGAGGAAGCCGGCATGGTGCACGGGTCTCGTTGGTTCGTCGACAATCGACCTGATCTTTTTGCCGGCGCCTCCGAGGCCATCGGCGAGGTTGGTGGCTTCTCGTTGTCCATCTCGGACGATCTTCGGCTCTACCCGATTCAGACGGCGGAAAAGGGCATTAGGTGGTTGCGGCTCAGGGCATCCATGCGCGCTGGACACGGCTCGATGATCCATACGGACAATGCAGTGACCGAGTTAGCGGATGCTGTGGTGCGCATCGGACGTCATCGATGGCCCATTCGTCGAACGAAGACTGTCGACCGCTTCCTTGCGGATCTTTCACAGGCCTACGGGCTAGAACTCCGCGAAGATGACACGGAGGCGATTCTGGCCAAGCTCGGAACGCTCGGCATGCTGGTGGGTGCGACCTTGCAAAACACCGCGAACCCCTCGATGTTGGAAGCGGGTTACAAGGTCAATGTCATTCCGACCGAGGCGGTGGCGCACGTCGACGGGCGATTCTTACCGGGGTACGAGGCTGAGTTCGACGAGACCATCCGGTCACTGGTGGGCGAGCACATCGATATCGAGACGCTTAATGACGATGTCGCAGTGGAGACATCTTTCGAAACGACGACCTTCGAGCTGATGGCGAGCGTTCTGCGTCACGAAGATCCCGCGGCCCGCGCCGTTCCGTACATGATCAGCGGTGGGACCGATGCGAAGGCTCTGTCCAGCCTCGGCATTGCCTGTTACGGCTTCTCTCCGTTACGAATGCCCGAGAACCTCGACTACTGGCGGCTGTTCCATGGCGTTGACGAGCGTGTGCCGATCGACGGGCTCACGTTCGGTGTGCGCACCCTGCACAGATTCTTGATGGCCTGCTAGCTCCCGCTATGCGGTACGCATGACGCGGTAGACCCGCCGGCGCAGACGGTAGTGACGTCTGCCATCACGGAAAATGCGTGTGCGGTCGAGCTCCCATCGGCCGGTTTCGGCGGTGGAGGTGAGAATCTGCCGGGCCTCCTCGCGTGGGGTATCGCGCGAGACGCTCACCTCGCGGAATTCCCAGGTGCTGTGGCGCTGCGACACCCTGCGAGCCTACGCCGACAAGCGTGCGTTTATCGGCGTTGCGCCCAACCAGCCTCGGGATACCCCGCATCTGGCTCGGAAATGTCATCAAGGGCGGTGACAATCTCGGTCGGCAAGTCGAGTTCTTCACTGCCGAGGGCCGAGATCAACTGTTGCGTCGTGCGAGCGCCGACGATCGGGGCGACAACGCCGGGGCGATCGCGCAGCCACGCGAGGGCAACCTCACCCGGTGCCGCATCGAGGCCTTCGGCGGCGGTACAGACCGCGTCCACGATGCGATGAGAGCGCTCATTGTTGTAGGCGTTGACGAATCCACTGGTGTCCGGATTCCCGCCGCGAGAATCAATAGGGATGGAGTGCCGGTACTTGCCTGTCAAAACCCCGCGGCCGAGGGGAGACCACGGCAAAATGCCGATTCCCAGCGAGGGGGCAGCGGGGACGATCTCTCGCTCGATTCCCCGCTCGAGCAAGGAGTACTCCATCTGGGTGGTGACGAATGGGGCGACGCCGCGTGTTTCCTGCAGCGTGCAGGCGCGGGCTGTTTGCCATCCGCCGTAGTTGGAGATTCCGACGTAGCGGGCTTTCCCTGACCGCAGAGCGTGGTCGACGGCGGACAGCGTCTCTTCGATTGGTGTCCAGGAGTCCCATCGATGCAGTTGCCACAGATCAACGTGGTCGACGTCCAAACGCTTCAAGGACGCCTCCAGGGCGCTCACCAGGTGGCCCCTGCTCGCATCCAGCCGACGCTCAGTGTCGGGACGTTGCACTGCCTTGGTGGCGAGCACGATGTCGGCGCGGCAATCGAATTCCTGGATGAGCATGCCGAGCATTTCCTCGCTCACGCCCTTGGCGTAACTGTCGGCGGTGTCGATCAATGTGCCGCCGACATCCAAGAACGCAGCCAACTGATCGCGCGCCTCGTACTCATCGGTTTGGCGGCCCCAGGTCATGGTGCCGAGGCCGATGCGTCCCACCCAGAGCCCGGATTTTCCAAGCGGTCGTTGCTGCATAGGCGCACGCTATTGGTCAACGGGCCGTGAAGGCGGCTTTGGCCCTAGGGTGGCGTTATGAAATTGGGAGTGAACCTGGGTTACTGGGGCGCCGGTAACGATGCCGACAATCTCGAAGTGGCTCGCGAAGCCGACCGTCTGGGCTACGCGGTGGCCTGGGCTGCCGAGGCTTACGGCTCTGATGCCGCCACCGTGCTGAGTTGGATCGCCGCGCAAACGACGACGATCGACGTTGGAGCGGCGATCTTTCAGATTCCCGGTCGAACACCGGCCAACTGCGCGATGACCGCGGCCACTTTGGACACGCTGTCCGGAGGGCGGTTCCGTCTTGGCCTCGGTGTATCCGGGCCGCAGGTATCTGAGGGTTGGCACGGAGTGCGGTTCGACAAGCCTCTCGCGCGGACGCGGGAGTACGTCGACATCGTGCGGATGGCCCTTCGTCGTGAGCGAGTGTCCTACGACGGAGAGTTCTGGCAGTTGCCGTTGCCCGACGGACCCGGGAAGTCGCTCACGCTGACCGTTCACCCCGTTCGTGATTCCTTGCCGATTTACCTGGCAGCCATCGGGCCGAAGAATCTCGAGCTGTGCGGCGAAATCGCCGACGGGTGGCTCGCCATCTTCTTTAGCCCGGAGGATGCAGCCGGCCTCATGGAGCCAATCGTCGCTGGTCGAGCGAAAGTCGACAAGACGATGGAGGGGTTCGATGTTGTTCCCACCGTGCCCGTCGTTCCAGGAAAAGACGTTGAGGCGTGCGCAGAGTTGGTGCGCCCCTACGCGGCGCTGTACGTCGGCGGTATGGGTTCGCGAGACAAGAACTTCTACAACCAACTCATGAGTCGCATGGGCTACGAACAGGCGGCAATCGACGTCCAGGACAAATACATGAACAAGGATTACGCGGGGGCAGCCGCGGCGGTGCCGTTCGAATTCTTGGACAAGACATCACTATTGGGGCCTCCGGAACGAATCGGTGAACGACTCCACGCATACGCCGAGGCGGGTGTCACCACTCTCAGCATTAGTTCCTTCGCGGGAACCATCGACGAGCGTGTCGGCACGCTGCGGATGATGTCGCAGGTTCTGGAAGCGTCGGGACTGGCTGATTGATGGACGAACCCATCGGGTGGCTCGAAGCAGTCATCCTTGGGGTTGTTCAGGGGCTCACAGAGTTCCTGCCGATATCGAGCTCCGCCCACGTTCTCATCGTCTCCCGGCTTTTCGGCTGGGGTGATCCCGGAGCTGCTTTCACCGCTGTCACCCAAATCGGTACCGAGATCGCGGTATTGATCTATTTCCGTCGAGACTTGGCGCGCATTCTGTCGACATGGTTCGTCAGCCTGCGTCGGCCAGAGGTTCGGGGGAGTATCGACGCACGGATGGGCTGGTACGTGATTATCGGAACGCTGCCGATAGCCATCCTCGGATTCACCTTCGCGCCCGTGATCGAGACGGATGACGCGATCGCACCTAGCAACGGTGCTCAACCGGTGGGCAATCATCACGACCGTGAGATTGCGGTC
>RGQW01000055.1 GCA_010029945.1 Actinomycetota bacterium
GTCGCTGCCAAGTTGCGCCAGCGAGGCGTTCGCGTCGAAGTCGACACCTCCGATGATCGGATGCAAAAGAAGATCCGCAACGCGCAACGGGCTAAGACCCCCTACATGCTGATCGCCGGCGACGATGACGTCGCCGCGGGGGCCGTTTCCTTCCGATACCGGGACGGCACACAAAACAACGGCGTCGCGATCGATGCGGCCGTCGAGGAAATTGTCACCGCCATCAACGACCGCATCCAGGTGTGACATGTCCGACGAATGGGAGCGGATCTACACGCCACACCGCATGGTGTATTTGCGGGGAGGAAAGAAACCGAAAACAACCGACGCCGGCGATGACTGTCCCTTTTGCGTAGCGCCGGAGCTGCCGCCGGATGAGGGTTTGGTCTTCGCCCGTGGGCAGGAGGTCTTCGGTGTGTTGAACCTCTACCCGTATAACTCCGGTCACGTCATGATCTGCCCGTACCGGCACGTCGCGGACTATCCCGACCTTACCGCGTCCGAAGTGGCCGAACTCGGGGCTTTCACCCAACGATCGATGCGCATCCTGCGTCAGGTCGCCACCGCACAGGGGTTCAACCTCGGGATGAACCAGGGGGCCCTGTCGGGAGCCGGGATTGCCGGCCACCTGCACCAGCATGTGATCCCGCGATGGGGGGGCGACACGAACTTCATGCCCATCATCGGTCAAACCAAAGTCATTCCCCAGGTGTTGGAAGAGACGCGGAACCTGCTGAGCCAGGCCTGGGACGACGGGGTCGGTATCGCCCCTGAGGGCAGCGCCTGATGCTCAACAACCCGGCCGCCCGCAAGGTCGCTGCTGTCATCATCGATCCGCCCGCCAAACTCCTGGTGCGGATGAAGGTGAGCCCGGACGCGGTCACCTTGACCGGCACCATCGGTGGTTCGCTCAGCATGTTGATTTTGATCCCGCAGGGAGAGTTCATCTGGGCGTTCGTCCTGGGCGTCTTCTTCGGCCTGAGCGACTTGCTCGACGGGACCATGGCGCGGATGACCGGAAAGAGCGGTCCGTGGGGGAACTTCCTGGACGCAACCCTCGATCGGATTACCGACGGTGCGGTTTTCGCGGCCTTGGTGCTGTGGGGAATGAATGAAGAGAACTACTGGATTGTGGGCGGTGCGTTGCTGGCGCTGGTCAGCGGACAGGTCGTCTCCTACGCGAAGGCCCGTGCTGAAGCCGTCGGCGCCACGGCGAACGTTGGTATCGCCGAACGGGCAGAGCGACTCATCTTGACCGGCATCGCGGTGCTGCTCACCGGCTTCGGTGTGCCGTACGTGCTGGCGATCGCGTTGTGGATCATCGGTATTGCCGGTGTGGTCACCGTTTTCCAGCGAATGATCGAAGTGCGCCGGCAGTTGCGCTCGGCCACCTAAACGTCATGGCACCGCTTCCCGATGGCGCTTCCGATGCGCTCACCACGTGGATCTATGACATCGGCTGGAAGATCGCGCGCACGCTGCCCGAGCCTGTGGCCAACGCGACGTTCCGCCAGATCGCCGATGCTCTGTGGTTGCGTCGGGCGGGGGGAGTGGGTCAACTCGAACGAAATCTGCGGCGCGTTCATCCGGACGCCAGCGAGGCCGATATTCGAGACCTAAGCCGCGCCGGCATGCGCAGTTACCTGCGCTACTGGTGCGAGGCCTTCCGGCTGCCCACCTGGCCGAGGGAGCGCATCACCGACACATTCATCCTCGGTCGTCAAGAGATCCTCGACACCGCGCTGGAATCCGGTGGGGCGCTGATGATCCCCCCACACATGGCCAACTGGGATCACGCCGGCGCGTGGGCGGCTGCCACCTACGGATCGGTGACGTCGGTAGCCGAACGGGTCAAGCCGGACAAGCTGTTCGACGCGTTTATGGCATACCGCACCAAGCTCGGCATGGACCTTTACCCCACCAAACACCCGAATGTTCTCGACGAGTTGGCCGGCAAACTCCGGCAAGGAAAACTCGTCGCGCTGATGGGGGATCGAGACATCAGTCGACGCGGAGTACACGTGGACTTCTTCGGTGAGCCCGCGTCGTTCCCGGTGGGACCGGCCACCCTGGCCATCGAGACCGGGGTTCCCCTGCACCCGTTGACCATGTGGTTCGACGGTGATACCTGCCGTGGGTACGTGCACGATCGAGTGGAGGTCCCCACGGAGGGCGACCATGATGAGCGGGTACGGGCGATCACTCAGCAGCTCGCCCGCGGCTGGGAAGCGGGAATAACCGAGCACAGTGCCGATTGGCACATGCTGCAAAAGGTATGGGTCTCAGACCTGACACCCCGGACGGAGGCATCGTGAGCCTGCGCGTCGGTCTGGTCTGCCCCTATGCATGGGATGTCCCCGGTGGAGTGCGATCGCACGTTGCCGATCTGGCCGTCACGTTGCTCGGACGCGGACACTCGGTCAACGTCCTTGCGCCGGTCGAAGAGGAATCGGTGCTTCCTGACTGGGTGACCGACGGGGGTCGACCGGTAGCTGTTCCCTACAACGGCTCCGTCGCGCGGCTGAGTTTCGGAGTGAAAGCCACCCGTCGCGTGCGGGCCTGGATTCGAGAGGGCGACTTCGACATCGTCCACATCCACGAACCCCTCGCTCCGAGCCTTTCGGTACTCACCTGCTGGTCGGCACGAGGGCCACTGGTGGCCACGTGGCACTCCTCGCACGATCGATCACGGGTCCTGTCGGCCGGGTATTACGTCGCGCAAACGGCCATGGAGAAACTTCGCGGCAGCATCGCCGTGAGCGAGGAGGCCCGACGGACACTCGTCGGACATGTGGGCGGTGACGCAGTACTGATCCCCAACGGCGTTCGCGTCAAGGATTTCGCGCCGGAAAGCCACGACCGGCAACGACGTCGCGAACTGTTGTTCCTCGGCCGAATCGAGGAGCCGCGCAAAGGACTATCGGTACTGGTCGACGCCCTACCCGCGATCTTGCAGCAGGTACCCGATCTCGTCGTTAATGTCGCCGGCCCCGGCGACATCGACGATGTGCGCAAGGAATTGCCGGCAGAGGTTGCCTCAGCCGTTCGCTTCTTGGGCGCGGTGACCGACGAAAGAAAGCAGGAACTCCTCCGCGAAGTGCAGGTGTATGTCGCCCCGCATACCGGCGGCGAATCCTTCGGCATTGTGTTGGTGGAAGCGATGGCTGCCGGTTCGTGCGTTGTCGCTTCCGACATACCCGCCTTCCGACACGTGCTGGAAGACGGCAAGTCTGGACGACTGTTCACGGCCAAGGACCCGAAGGCACTCGCCGATGCCGTCCTGTCCGTGCTCGCCGATGACGCTGCGCGGCGGGCCTTGGTGTCCCGCGGATTTCCGCGCGCTGCTCAATACGACTGGGACACCGTCATCGACGACGTGCTTGCCGTCTACGAGAGCGTGCGGGTGGAGGGCGAAACGGTGAGTGAAGATCTGCGGGGACAGGCCTTGGGAAGGTTCGCCGTACGTCCCTCCTTCGCTCGCAGCCGCCGCAACGGGGAGGACGCATGAGTTGGTGGTGGGTGGTCGCAGCCGTGGTCGCGATCGCACTGTTCGGTCTCTATTTGTCGATGACGGCGGGACGATTAGACGCCCTGCATAAGCGGATCGACACCTCGCGACTGTCGCTGGATGCCCAACTGCTCCGGCGATCCTCGGTCGCTCTCGAACTCGCCACGAGCGGTGTACTCGACCCGGCCGGAGCGATAGTCGTCGCCGAGGCTGCACGGCATGCTCGTACGGCCGCCGACGAAGACAGTTCGGCGACCGATCGCGCCGACGCAGAAACCGCCCTCACCCAGGCACTGTCCGTCACCTTGGATGCAGAGGAGGTAGCCGAGGTTCGCAGCGCGCCGGGTGGCAGCGAACTGCTCGCGGAATTGGCCGCGTCGGCCCAACGGGTGCAACTGTCCCGCCGATTCCTCAACGACGCGGTCCGTGCCTGCGCCCAGTTGCGCCGCCAACGGCTGGTCACGACTTTCCGCCTGGCCGGCCATACCGCGTGGCCACACCCAGTGGAGTTCGATGACTCCGTGCCGGCGGCCCTCGCGGCCCCTTCCTCGTAGCCGCCACCGGATGCGTGCCACCGGATGCAGTACTCGGCCGCGGCTCTACGATGGTGCCCTACCACGTTACGAGTGAGGTCTAGGTGAACGAGCAAGTTGGTACTGACCGCGTCAAGCGAGGCATGGCGGAGATGCTCAAGGGTGGCGTCATCATGGATGTCGTCGACGCCGAGCAAGCAAAGATCGCCGAGGACGCGGGGGCCGTGGCGGTGATGGCCCTCGAGCGCGTACCCGCAGATATTCGCGCCCAAGGTGGCGTGGCTCGCATGTCCGATCCGGAAATGATCACCGGCATCATGGAAGCCGTTTCGATCCCGGTGATGGCGAAAGCGCGCATCGGCCACTTCGGTGAAGCCCAGGTTCTGCAGAGCCTCGGCGTTGATTACATCGACGAGTCCGAGGTGCTCACCCCCGCCGACTACGCCAACCACATCGACAAGTCCGGCTTCACGGTGCCCTTCGTATGCGGTGCCACAAACCTCGGGGAAGCGCTGCGCCGCATCACCGAGGGCGCCGCAATGATCCGATCCAAAGGTGAGGCCGGAACCGGTGACGTCTCCAACGCCGTGACCCACATGCGCAAGATCCTCGGAGAGATCCGACGGCTGCGCTCGATGGCCGAGGACGAGCTCTTCGTCGCCGCCAAGGAACTTCAAGCCCCGTACGAACTCGTCGTCCAGGTTGCCAGAGACGGCAAGTTGCCCGTGGTGCTGTTCACCGCCGGCGGTATCGCAACACCCGCGGACGCCGCGATGATGATGCAGTTGGGTGCAGACGGTGTGTTCGTCGGTTCGGGCATCTTCAAGAGCGGCGACCCGAAGTCCCGGGCTGAGGCGATCGTCTCGGCCACGCGCAACTTCGATAAGCCAGAGATGGTGGCGGACGCTTCACGCGGACTCGGTGAAGCGATGGTCGGATTGAACGTCGCCGATATTCCCGTTCATCACCGCCTCGAAGACCGCGGCTGGTGACCAGCACCCCGACTATCGGGGTGCTCGCGCTTCAAGGTGACGTGCGTGAGCACGTCTCGGCATTGGAACGCGCCGGTGCGCGGGCGCGCACCGTTCGACAGCAAGACGACATCGCCGCCTGTGACGCGCTGGTGATCCCCGGTGGGGAATCCACCACGATGTCGCGGCTGGCTTCCATCGAAGGATGGTTCGAGCCGCTACGCCTCGCGCGGGCCGCGGGAATGCCGATGTTCGGAACATGCGCAGGCATGATCATGCTCGCGGACTCTGTCCTCGACGCGCGCGCAGATCAGGAAACCGTGGGTGGCTTGGACGTTGTCGTTCGCCGCAACGCTTTCGGCCGACAGGTCGACTCTTTTGAGGCCGATCTCAGCGTTGCTGCCCTCGGTGACGAGCCGTTCCCGGCCGTCTTCATTCGGGCCCCCTGGGTGGAGAGCGTCGGATCGAGCATCGAAATCCTGGCGGAGATCACCGAAGGCACGCGCGCAGGTACCATCGTTGCTGTCCGGCACGCAGGACTGTTGGCCACCAGTTTCCACCCGGAATTGGGACCCGACGTTCGGTTCCATCGAATGTTCGTGGAAATCGTCCAAGGGTCACGGTGAGCCGGGTGCGGTCGGAGCCAGCCGGCCAAGGGCGTTCGCGCACAAGGCGCGGGCGCGGTGCCGGTCGAACAGGCGAGCGAGTTGTCGGGAAGGGTTTCGCATGAGCGGTCACTCCAAGTGGGCGACGACCAAACACAAGAAGGCCGTCATCGACGCCAAGCGCGGCAAATTGTTCGCCAAGTTGATCAAAAACATCGAGGTAGCCGCCCGCCAAGGCGGGGGAGACCCCGCCGGCAACCCCACGCTTTTCGATGCCATTCAAAAGGCCCGCAAGTCGTCGGTGCCCTTGGACAACATCGAACGTGCGGTCAAGCGTGGATCAGGTGCGGAAGGTGGCGGAGCCGACTGGCAAACGATCATGTATGAGGGGTACGGCCCCAACGGTGTCGCGGTTCTTATCGAGTGCCTGACCGACAACCGCAACCGCGCGGCGGGTGAGGTGCGCGTGGCCATGACCCGCAACGGAGGCTCGATGGCCGACCCGGGATCCGTCGCCTACATGTTCAACCGCAAAGGCGTCGTCATCGTCCCGAAAAGCGACGGGCTCACCGAAGACGATCTCCTGCTCGCGGTTCTTGAAGCCGGCGCCGAGGAAGTGAACGACCTAGGAGAGTCCTTCGAGGTCGTGAGCGAAGCCACCGACGTCGTCACAGTGCGCACCGCGCTCCAGGACAGCGACATCGATTACGACTCCGCGGAGGCGACGTTTCTTCCGTCGGTGACCGTTCCGCTTGACGAAGACGGAGCCACCAAAGTCTTTCGGTTGATCGAAGCGTTAGAAGACAGCGATGACGTGCAAAATGTGTACGCGAACTTCGACGTCAGCGATGATGTGATGGAGAAGGTGGGCTAACGCGTGTCCGAACACGAGTCGGGCAAAGTTGGATCGCAACTGCGTGGTTGGGACGCGGCCACCTTTCGAACTGCATCCGGTGATCCGCGGCTGCGCAGCACGGTTCTCGCGTTGACCGTACTGGAACGGGCACCGGATTGGGAGAGGCTGCGGGCTCGGCTCGAGCGTCTGACGCACTTCGTTCCCACGCTGCGAATGCGGCCGCTGTACGGAATTTTCGGAATGTCTGCTCCGCGGTTGGCGCTCGATCCGGATTTCGACGTGGATGTGCACGTCCACCGGTACTCACTGCCCGAGGGGAGCGGCTGGAACGAATTGCTCAGCGACGCCCGGAGAATGTCGCTGACCGACTTCGACCGCAATCGTCCGCTGTGGGAAGCGGTCCTGATTGATGGTCTGCCCAACGGCGAAGCCGCCTTCATCATGAAACTGCATCATTCGATTGCGGATGGTCAGGCGACCGTGATCATGGCGCTGTCGTTATTCGAACTCGGACCCGACCCAAACCCCGAGGATCCACCGACACCCGAGGTGCCCGACGGCGAAGACGTCGGCACCCTGGATATTGCCAAGGCCAACCTCGAAGACAACCTCCAGCGGGTCAAGGGCAGCGCCGAGGGCTTGCTGCGTGCCGGTGGGCAGATGATGCGCCAAGCGATCAGCGACCCCACGGGTTCACTCGACACGGTGCGCACGACCATCGACTCGATCACCCGAGCCGTGGCCGTGCCCGATGCAGCACTGAGTCCGGTGTGGTCGGAGCGAGGAACGACGTACCACTTCGGAGCGTTTGAGTTTCCCTTCGACGGGTTGAAGCAGGCGGCGAAGTCACGGGGGTTCAGCGTGAACGACGCTTTCATGGCTGCCGTCGCTTCCGCACTCGACCGCTACCACGAGCGGCACGGCTACGAAGTGCCCCAGTTGCGAATCAACGTCCCGATCAGTCTGCGCGGCGACGCAGGTGATCGCAGCGCGCAAGCATCCAATGCAGTGTCCATCGCGCGATTGGAGATGCCGGTTGCCGGGTTGAGCATCGAAGAGTTGATGGCCGCAGCGCATGAACTCGTGGACGAGTGGCGCGGCGCCCCCGCAACGCGCATGGCCGATCCACTCGCGGATGTGAGTTGGTTCGTACCGGTACCCGTGCTCGCGCAGGCGGCGCGAGCATCGGACCTCACCACCAGCAACGTTCCCGGGCCACCAATTCCTTTGTACCTCGCCGGCGCGAAGATGGTTGCGGCGTTCCCCCTCGTGGCCACGATCGGAGCTGCGGTGAACGTGACGATGGTGACCTACGACGGTGCAGCGTGCATCGGAGTCTCGACCGACGATCGGTCGGTAACCGACCCAGCCGAGTTGATCGACGACCTGCGATGGGGATTCGAACAGGTCACCGGGGAAAGCGTCGAACCTGCTGATCGTTACGCGGCGCGCCAGCCGAAGGGTGACACACCCGCGGACTAGCGTGTGATGGTTCAGGCGAGGAGGCCACCGTGACGCATGCGACCCGAGTTCTCGGGGTGGATCCCGGACTCACGCGGTGCGGTGTGGCCGTTATCGAAGGCAGCGCAGGGCAGAAGGTCTCGCTGCTGCACGTCGGCGTCTTCCGCACGGATCCTGGGGATTCCATCGAGCAGCGCCTGATCTCCATCGAACGCGATATGGAGAGCCTCGTCGACGAGCTGGAGCCCGACGTGGTTGCCGTGGAGCGAGTGTTCAGTCAGCACAACGTGCGGACGGCCATGGCCACCGCCCAGGCCGCAGCGGTCGCCCTCCTCGTCGCTGCCCGCCGAGGACTACCGGTGGCCATGCACACGCCCACCGAAGTTAAAGCCGCCGTCACCGGTAACGGTCGTGCTGATAAAGCGCAGGTGACCGCCATGGTGACGCGGGTCCTGCGACTGGACACACCACCAAAGCCGGCCGATGCGGCGGACGCTGCCGCGATTGCTATCTGTCATGCGTGGCGAGGAGCCGCGACACAGCGCCTCGAGCGTGCCCGCCGTGAGATGGAATCCCAGCGTTCCTCCGGGACTTCCACACAACAAGCAGCGGCAGCGCGTCGATGATCGATCGGGTTCGGGGCGCGGTCGTCGCGCGGGGCGCGGACTACCTCAGCGTCGATCTGGGTGCGGTTGCTGTGCGGGTCACGACGCCGCCGACGGTCGCTGCAGACGCAACCGTGGGGCGAGAGGTCGACCTGCACACCGCCCTCGTTGTGCGAGAGGACTCCTGGACGCTGTTCGGGTTCGCCGACGCCGAGCAATGTCGCATGTTCGAGCAGGTGCAAACGGTCAGTGGAATCGGACCGCGGATCGCTCTGGGCTTGGTGAGCGTCCTCGGTGCCGACGATCTTCGACGAGCAATCGACGCAGAAGACCTCACCGCTTTGACGCAGGTCCCCGGCATCGGAAAGAAGGGTGCCCAGCGCATCGTTCTGGAGCTCAAAGACAAAATCGATCCACCCAGCGTCTCTCGCCCGGCAGCGCCGTCAGATGAGGGATGGCGCACCGCCGTGGCGGCGGGCCTGACGTCCCTTGGATGGAGTGCCAAGGAAGCTGATGCGGCCGTCGACGGTCTCGCGGGCCGCCTCGACGAGGTCACCGATGCGCAATCACCCGACATCGGCATATTGCTCAAAGAAGCCCTGCGTAGTTTGGACCGATCGTGACCGTCCTCGATCCGACACCGGACGACGACGATTCGATGGTCGAAGGTGCTCTGCGTCCGACGACGCTGACCGATTTCGTGGGCCAGGACCGGGTGAAGAACCAACTCGGGCTGGTCTTGGAAGCCGCTCGCCGCCGTTCGGGTGTCTCGGACCACGTTCTGCTCAGCGGGCCACCGGGTCTGGGCAAGACAACCCTGGCAGCGATCATCGCCTCAGAGCTCGACGCACCCATGCGGATGACATCCGGGCCGGCTCTGCAGCACGCCGGCGACGTGGCGGCCGTGTTGTCCAGCCTGCAGCCCGGGGAGGTGCTGTTCATCGACGAAATTCACCGAACAGCACGAGCCTCCCAGGAAATGCTGTACGTAGCGATGGAGGACTTTCGTGTGGACGTCGTCGTCGGCAAGGGCCCGGGGGCGACGGCCATTCCGTTGGACATCGAGCCCTTCACCCTTGTCGGAGCCACGACGCGGGCCGGATTGTTGCCTGGGCCGCTACGAGATCGATTCGGGTTCACCGCTCACCTCGACTTCTACGAGGTCGCCGATCTTGAACGCATCGTGCACCGCAGCGCGGGGCTGCTCGACGTTGACGTTACGGACGAGGGCAGCGCAGAAATCGCCGGCAGGTGCCGCGGGACTCCGAGGATCGCCAACCGGCTGCTGCGCAGGGTCCGGGATTGGGCCCAGGTGCACGGTGATGGAGTCGTCGACTTGGACGCAGCGCGGGCTGCTCTGGAGTTGTATGAGGTGGATGTGGTCGGCCTGGATCGGATCGATCGCGCTGTCCTCGAGGCGATCGTGGACCGCTTCGGCGGCGGCCCGGTGGGATTGAGCACCCTGGCCGTGGCGGTCGGG
>RGQW01000056.1 GCA_010029945.1 Actinomycetota bacterium
GATTCTGGAATTCGACGAGGACGCCCGCCGCAGCCTCGAACGCGGCGTCGATGCGCTCGCTGACGCCGTCCGCGTGACCTTGGGCCCCAAGGGCCGCAACGTCGTGATCGACAAGAAGTGGGGAGCCCCCACGATCACGAATGACGGTGTCACCATCGCTCGGGAAATTGAGATGGAAGACCCCTACGAGAACCTCGGCGCCCAACTCGCCAAAGAGGTCGCCACGAAGACAAACGACATCGCTGGCGACGGGACGACCACCGCGACGGTTCTCGCGCAGGCGATGGTGCACGACGGGCTCAAGCAGGTGACTGCTGGCGCCAACCCGATGTCACTCAAGCGCGGGATTGATCAGGCGGTAGCCGCTGTCACCGAAAAGCTGGTCGAGATGTCCCGCGAGGTCAACGGTAAGGAAGAGATCGCACACGTGGCGACCATTTCCAGTCAAGACTCCGAGATCGGCGGCATGATCGCCGATGCGTTCGACAAGGTGGGCAAAGACGGGGTCATCTCCGTGGAGGAGTCCAGTACGACGGCAATGGAAATGGACTTCACCGAGGGAATGCAGTTCGACAAGGGCTACATCTCTCCCTACTTCGTAACCGACGCCGATCGCATGGAGGCCGTCCTCGAAGACGCGCGGATTCTGTTGGTGCAGGGCAAGATCGCCGCCGTCAACGAGATCTTGCCGCTACTCGAGAAGGTGGTCGAGGCCGGGAAGCCTTTGTTGATCATCGCTGAAGACGTGGAGGGCGAAGCACTGTCCACTCTGGTCGTCAACCGCATCCGCGGCACGTTTACCTCGTGCGCGGTGAAGGCTCCAGCCTTTGGTGATCGCCGAAAGGCGATCTTGCAGGACATCGCGATCTTGACCGGAGCCCAGGTGGTTTCCCCGGAGGTCGGGTTGAAGCTCGATCAGGTTGGTCTCGACGTGTTGGGCTCCGCTCGTCGCATCGTGGTGACGAAGGACAACACAACCATCGTCGACGGTGGTGGCGACTCTGGCGCGGTGGAAGATCGCGTTTCTCAGATCAAGCGCGAGATCGACGCGTCTGATTCAGATTGGGATCGCGAGAAGTTGCAAGAGCGCCTCGCGAAACTTGCCGGCGGTGTCGTTGTCATCCGTGTCGGAGGCCACACCGAGGTGGAGTTGAAGGAGAAGAAGCATCGCATCGAAGATGCCGTTTCTGCTACCCGTGCTGCGATCGAAGAAGGCATCGTCTCCGGTGGAGGAACCGCGCTGGTTCAAGCAGCGTCGGTTCTCGAAGGCGACCTCGGGCTGACGGACGATGAAGCAACCGGTGTCGGTGTTGTCCGCCGCGCAGCCGCCGAGCCCCTGCGATGGATTGCCGAGAACGCAGGGGAGCGGGGCTACGTCGTCGTATCGAAGGTTGCAGAGATGGCGCCTGGCCACGGTCTGAATGCTTCATCCGGTGAGTACGGAGATCTGATCGCCGCCGGCGTTATCGATCCGGTCAAGGTCACTCGGTCGGCTCTTGAGAATGCCGCATCGATCGCCGCGATGCTGCTGACCACCGAGGCCCTCGTCGTCGAGAAGCCGGAAGAGGAAGAAGACGGGGCCGGTCACGGTCACGCGCACCACGGTCACGCGCACTAGACGCTACGCAATCAACCAATAACGAAGGGCGCCGGTGAACCGGCGCCCTTCGTTGTGTGAGGAGGGATGCGTGAAGAGACGTGTGTCAGACAGCTTGGGGGAGACGACGGCGGCCGGCGTAGATCGCGTCGCGGTCGTCTTCGGAGAGGCCGCCCCAGACGCCGTATGGCTCTCGGACGGCGAGGGCGTGGGCGGCGCATTGCATCATGACAGGGCAGGAAGCGCAGATCGCTTTGGCGGCAGACTCGCGCGCCGCGCGGGCGGGGCCACGCTCACCTTCGGGGTGGAAGAAGATGCCGGGATCTTCTCCGCGGCAGGAGCCTTCGAGCTGCCAATCCCAAATGTCAGCGTTGGGTCCTGGTAGGCGTGAAACGTCAGCCATGAAGCACCTCCTGAATAAGGACTGAAACGATATCAATCGCTTCACACCTTAGTCAAGTGACTTAGTTGAATAATTTAGGAAACGTTTCTGAGTACCTTTATGTCAGGGTTTAAGTGGATTTGTACCTGGAGATGCGAATCGCGCCAGCGCCTCTGAGAATAGGGGGGTGGTCAGCGAACTCCGTCCTACCGAAAACGGTGAGGGGGAGAGGTCTACCGTCCCAGGCTTGACGGTCGCCGCGGTGGCCCGCCGGCTAGGCGTTGCGCCGGCCACGTTGCGGACATGGGACCGCAGATATGGGCTTGGTCCAAGTGAGCATCGGGCGGGTGCCCATCGTCGCTATTCAGCCGTCGATCTCACGCGTCTGGAGCACATGCGCCGCTTGGTTCTCGCGGGCCTACCTCCCGGTGACGCAGCGCGGGAGGCGCTGGCCCTGGATGTCGACCCGTCGGCGCTTGCTTCAGTGACTGACCTCGCGATGGCGTCCTCGCCCGCAGTCGCATCCACAGAGCCAGCTTCCGATCCCGCCGCCCTTCGCAGCGGCGGCGGCCAGGTGATTCCTATTCCGGGCGGCACGCCGGCATCGCGCGGCCTCGCGCGCGCGGCCCTTGCACTCGATGGGTACGCCTGCCAGCAGATCATCCGGGACACCATGGAGAAACGGGGCGTGATCTGGAGTTGGGACCACCTGTTGGTGCCAGTTCTCACTGGAGTCGGCCAGCGCTGGGAAACGTCAGGCCGGGGGATCGACGTTGAGCACATTCTCAGCGACTCCGTCCACGCGGCCCTCGCCGAGCGTGCCCGTGAACTCAAGGAGCCGCAAAACGCCCGACTCGTGTTGCTCGCCGGCGCGGATGAGGAGACCCACTTCCTGCCGCTGTGGGCTGTTGCCGCAGGCCTGGCCGAACGACGAATCGGATGCCGAATGCTCGGAGCCCGCGTCCCACAGGAAACGCTGCTGCAGTCGGTTCGTCGAACCGGGCCGGCGGCCGTCTTCGTCTGGGCCCAAATCCCCGGGTCGGCGCAGACGCAGACACTGGCGGACCTGACCGCGCTGCGTCCTGCTCCGACTGTGGTGGCGGGAGGCCCCGGCTGGAGTGGCCCCACGCCACCGGGAGTGGGTCGGACCACCGATCTCACCGAGACCGTGACGCGTTTAGCTCGCGCCCTGGGAATGTGAGTAGCCTGAGGCCGTGAAGAGCGCGGCTGACGACGGCAAGTTCGCCCTGCGCGGGCTGACTTTCGACGACGTCCTGCTGCTCCCGGGAGAATCCGCGATCGTCCCGGGTGACGTCGACACGGCTAGCCATGTGACTCGGAATATCGCCGTGCGCCTGCCGTTGATATCCAGCGCCATGGACACGGTCACGGAAGCACGAATGGCCATCGCGATGGCGCGGCAAGGTGGGGTGGGTGTGCTCCATCGGAACCTGCCGATCGAGGAGCAGGCCAACCACGTCGATCGCGTCAAGCGTTCCGAAGCGGGAATGGTCGGAAATCCCATCACGTGCGGGCCCGAAGACACGCTTGCCGATGTTGATGCCCTGTGCGCGAAATACCGAATTTCCGGAGTGCCCGTCGTGGACGCCTCCGGGACCCTCCTCGGAATCGTGACCAATCGTGACATGCGCTTCGAAGAGGACATGTCGATTACCGCGCGAGAGGCAATGACGGGGATGCCGTTGGTGACGGCTTCTGTGGGTATTGACCCTGAAGAAGCACTCGCACTGCTGGCCCGGCACAAGGTGGAGAAACTCCCCATTGTCGACGGTGACAACAAGCTTCAGGGGCTGTTCACCGTTAAAGACTTTGTTAAGACCGACAAGTATCCGCATGCCACGAAGGACGTCGATGGTCGTTTGGTGGTCGGAGCGGCAATCGGTGTCGGTGAGGACGCCGAGAAGCGGGCCGACGCACTGATTTCCGCGGGCGTTGATTTTCTTGTCGTGGACACTGCGCACGGGCATTCGCATGCGGTTTTGGAGATGGTTCGACGGTTGAAGCAGGACTCCCACGTCGACATCGTCGGCGGCAACGTGGCGACGTACGAAGGTGCGCAAGCGCTCGTTGATGCGGGTGCCGACGGAGTCAAAGTTGGCGTGGGTCCCGGATCCATCTGCACGACACGGGTGGTCGCCGGCGTTGGGGTCCCGCAGATCACAGCGATCAACGAGGCATATCGCGCCTGCGCTCCGGCTGGTGTTCCCGTGATCGGAGACGGCGGTATCCAGTATTCGGGCGACATCGCCAAGGCGATCGTCGCCGGTGCCAGCACGGTGATGCTCGGATCGTTGCTCGCCGGGTGCGAAGAAGCACCGGGCGAGGTGGTCTTCGTGAATGGCAAGCAGTTCAAGTCCTACCGCGGGATGGGTTCGTTGGCCGCGATGCAATCGCGCGGGCAGGCGCGGTCCTACAGCAAAGACCGCTACTTCCAGGACGACGTTCTCAGCGACGACAAATTGGTACCCGAAGGCATCGAGGGGATGGTCGCGTATCGAGGACCGCTGGCGGCGGTTGCGCATCAACTCGTGGGAGGCCTGCGTGCTGCCATGGGATACGCCGGAACCGCAACGATGCCGGAGTTGATCTCTCGTGGTCGCTTCGTGCAGATCACAGCGGCCGGGTTGCGTGAATCCCATCCGCACGACGTGCAGATGATGCTCGAAGCCCCCAACTACACGGGGCGATAACCATGGCCGATGTGCTCATCGGTGGCTCGAAAGCTGCCGCCCGCTCGTATTCGTTCGACGAAGTGGCGATTGCCCCGAGTCGGCGGACCCGCAATCCTGAGGACGTCTCTACCGCCTGGAATATCGACGCCTATTCGTTCGAAACCCCTCTTCTCGCAGCCCCGATGGACTCTGTCGTATCTCCCACCAGTGCAATCGAGCTTGCACGGTGCGGGGCCCTCGCGTCCTTGAACATCGAGGGCCTGTGGTCTCGGTATGAAGACCCCGAGCCGCTGTTGGCGAGAATCGCCACCGAGGACCCAGCGGCGGTTACGCCCTATCTGCAGCGCGTGTACTCCGAACACGACGTGCAACCCGAACTCATTACACGTCGCATCGGAGAGATGAAGGCGGCAGGCATCACGGTGTCGGTGGCGGTATCTCCGCAACGGACGACCGAACTAGCACCGCTGGCGGCTGGCGCTGGCGCCGACATCGTCGTCATCCGTGGAACAACGGTGTCCGCCGAGCACGTGAACTCGGATGGGAATGAACTGAATCTGAAGGAGTTCATTCACGATCTTGACGTACCGGTCATCGTCGGTGGATGCAGCACTCGACAGGCGGCGTTGCACCTGATGCGGACCGGTGCGGCGGGTGTCCTTGTTGGATTCGGTGGGGGAGCGAGTCACACCACGGCCGACGTCATTGGTGTGCGAGTGCCCATGGCAACGGCTGTCGCGGAGGTCGCTGCTGCGCGACGCGACTATCTCGACGAGTCTGGGGGTCGCTACGTCCACGTGATCGCCGACGGATCTATGGGGTCGAGCGGAGATGTGGTGAAGGCGTTCGCTTGTGGCGCCGATGCTGCGATGGTCGGGTCGGTTTTTGCGCGGGCGACCGATGCCCCGGGTCGAGGAGCTCATTGGGGGGCGGAAGCCTGGCACAGGAAACTTCCGCGGGGAGAGCGTCACGTGATGGATCAGGTGGGAACCTTCGACGAGATCATGCGCGGACCGTCCACTCGAGCCGATGGCAGCGTCAACATCGTGGGTGCCCTGCGAAAGGCGATGGCGACGACTGGGTACTCCGATCTCAAAGAGTTTCAGCGCGTCGACATGGTCGTCAGCTCGTAGGGGCCGTCGTGGATTCGGATCGACTCCTGTCGTCTCTGCTTGCCTCGGGGCACACGACAGACATCATCGAGCCCTTTACCGGCGCCACCTTGTACTCGCTCCCGACGAGCACCGAGGACGACATCGATGCCGTCTTTGGTGAGGCTCGCCGAGCCCAGAAGATGTGGGCGGATACCCCTGTCTCGGTGCGCAGCGCGATCATGCTGCGATTTCACGATGCGCTGCTGAACGAGCGTCAAGCCATTTTGGATCTGGTGCAACGCGAGACTGGTAAGGCCCGGAAAGACGCGAATGAAGAAGTCCTCGATGTGTGCATCACCGCTCGGCACTACGCCCGAGATGCCCGACGGCTCCTTCGGCCGCGCCGACGACTCGGCGCACTTCCGGGGCTCGTGGGAGTCGTCGAGCGCCGAGTTCCTTTCGGTGTCGTAGGGGTTATCGCCCCGTGGAACTACCCGCTCACGCTGGCGATCAGCGACGCGATACCCGCGATGATGGCGGGAAATTGCGTCGTAGTGAAGCCCGACGTGCAAACAACACTCTCGGCGCTGTGGATTGCTGACCTACTGCAGCGAGCCGGCCTTCCTCCCGGGGTATTCAGCGTGGTGGCGGGAGAGGGATCGGTTGTGGGTCCGCTGGTTATCGATCGATCTGACTACGTGATGTTCACCGGATCGACGGCGGTGGGCAGACGTGTGGCCGCTCGATGCGGGGAGTTGCTCATTGGATGTTCCATGGAGCTCGGCGGAAAGAACGCGATGATCGTTCGAGGCGACGCCGACATCGCGGCGGCGGCGGCGCTTGCCTGTCGGGCGAGCTTTTCCAATTCGGGGCAACTGTGCATCTCGATGGAGCGGATCTACGTGGATCAATCCATTGTCGATGAGTTCCTCGATGCCTTCGCCCGTCGAACGCAGGCTTTGCGCATGTCGGCGCAGATCGGCTGGGGCGCTGATGTCGGATCACTGATATCGCAGCGTCAACGTGATCGGGTGGCTGCCCATGTGGAGAACGCGATGTCACTCGGAGCCAACGTGATCGTGGGGGGTGAACCCCGACCGGACATCGGCCCGTACTTCTTTGAACCCACCATTCTCACCGGAGTGCACGAAGACATGGAGGTCTGCCGTGTAGAAACCTTCGGACCCGTGGTGTCGGTGTATCCGGTGGGCTCGGACGCTGAGGCTGTTGCCCGGGCCAACGACACTGAGTACGGCTTGAACGCTGCCATTGCGAGCCGAGACACTCGGGCTGCCCGGGCTATGGCGCGATCTCTGCGGGCGGGAACGGTCAACATCAACGAGGGGTACGCGGCCGCGTGGGCGAGCAAGCGAGCACCCATGGGTGGCATGGGCGCGTCGGGGCTAGGCAGGCGTCACGGCGACGAAGGTCTACGGAAGTACACGGAGTCGCAAACCATCGCGACCCAGAGGGCGCTTGGCTTCGATCCACCCTTCGGGTGGTCAGACGAGCAATGGGGTGACACTCTTGCCCAAGCGATGGCCTTTATGAAGAACCTGGGATTGAAGTAGGAGGGCTGATGGCGGCGCCTCTGAGTGACCCTGCGGTCTTCGACACCGATGTCGCAGTCATCGGGTCCGGCTTTGGCGGCTCGGTGACCGCTCTACGGCTCGCGGAAAAGAACTATCGCGTCACGGTTTTCGAAGCGGGTCGTCGCTTCGCCGATCATGAATTCGCTTCGACCTCGTGGGATCTTCGACGTTTCCTGTGGGCTCCGATGCTTGGAATGTTCGGCATCCAACGTTTCCATGTGATGAAGGACGTTGCCGTCCTTGCCGGTGCCGGTGTGGGTGGTGGATCCCTCGTGTATGCCAACACGCTGTACATCCCCGGGGGTCGTTTCTTCTCGGATCCACAATGGGCCGACATCACAGATTGGGCCCGTGAACTCGCGCCCTACTACGACCAGGCCGGTCGCATGCTCGGCATCGAAGACAACCCTCGGATGACGCCCTCGGACATTGTCATGAAGCAGGTGGCCGATGACATGGGAGTGGGGCACACCTTCCGTATGACGCCGGTGGGTGTCTACTTCGGCACCCCGGGTGTGACGGCCCCGGATCCGTACTTCGGGGGGCGCGGACCCGCTCGAACAGGGTGCATCGAGTGCGGTGAGTGCATGACCGGTTGCCGGTGGAACGCGAAGAACACGCTGCCCAAGAACTATCTGCACCTCGCCGAACTCGCTGGAGCGCGCATCTTGCCGATGACCACGGTGACTGGCGTCGACCCGTTACCCGGCGGTGGGTACCGCATCGAGACGAGGGCCACGGGGTCCCTCGGCAATCGCCTTCGCCGGTGGTTCACGGCCGAACACGTGGTGTTTGCTGCAGGCACGTACAACACGCAGCGACTGCTCCACAAGATGAAAGACGAAGGTCGGTTACCTCGCCTGTCGCCGATGCTCGGCCGCCTGTCGCGTACCAATTCAGAATCCATTCTCGGGGCGGTGGCTCAAACAACCTCGGTGACCGGAGCCGACTTCACCGAAGGAGTCGCCATCACGTCGAGCTGGTATCCGGACGACAACACTCATGTCGAGCCCGTGCGCTACGGCAAAGGCTCAAACTCGATGGGGTTGCTGCAGTCTGTTCTCACCACACCTGTCGCTGGAGAACCTCGGTGGCGTGTGTGGCTCAGAGAGTTGGCTCGACAGCCGGGAATCGTGCGGCAACTGCTGGACGTCCGCGGGTGGTCCGAGCGGACGGTGATCTCGTTGATCATGCAGCCGGTCGACAACTCGTTGACATTGACCGGCAAGCGACGTCGACTCGGCCCGTTCTCGCGGTGGCGGCTGACAACGGATCAAGATCAATCCTCACCGGCTCCCACGTACATGCCGGTTGCCCAGGACGTGGTCCGTCGTGTTGCGGACAAGATCGGCGGCATTCCCGGTTCGAGTGTTTTCGAAAATATCGACGCGGCGCTCACAGCCCACTTCGTCGGAGGGTGCGTGATCGGCGCCGACGCCGATGTTGGAGTGGTCGATGCCTACCACCGAGTCTTCGGATATCCGGGGATGCACATCGTGGATGGTTCGACGATCACCGCGAACTTGGGCGTCAATCCATCGCTGACCATCACCGCGCAGGCGGAACGAGCGATGGCCTTGTGGCCGAATAAGGGTGAGCCGGATGCCAGGCCCGATCTCGGCGCAGGCTACGAGCCGGTCACCCCCATCGAGCCGGCCCGTCCGATAGTGCCGACCGACGCACCGGGAGCCCTGCGTCTGCCACTCGCGACGTGACGTGGGGATACCTGACGTCGAGGTGTACAAGAACTCTCGGTAGACGCGACGAGAGGGGCGGATCCGAAGATCCACCCCTCTCGAACAGTGTCGCTGTGTCGCTGACTACGAGGAGATACCAGCCGCCGTTGCAACCGCCCGCTTGGTGAGCACCGTCACCAGATGCTTGCGGAACTCGACGTCGGCATCCTCGTCGGCGAACGGCTCGAGACCGTCCGCCGCCTGAGCACACGCGGCCTCGATCTCGGCCATGCTGCTCGCGCCTACGAGCGCCCGCTCCGTGGCAGAGGCCCGCATCGGTGTGCCGCCGACATTCGCCAGGCCAATGCGCGCCTCGGCAATGGAGCCGGAGTCCATGCGGACAGCAGCCCCGACACCGACGATGCTCCAGGCCTGCGCGGTGCGATTGAACTTCTCGTAGTGCGATCCCCATCCGTCGTACTTCGGGAAGGAGGCGCTGACGAGGAGCTCGTCCTCACCGACGGCCGTCTCGAACGGTCCGATAAAGAACTCCGCTGCCGGAACCGTGCGACGACCTCCGGGGCCGGCGATGGTGAACTCCGCGTCCAGGGCCAACGCCACCGGCGGTTGGTCTGCCCGCGGGTCCGCGTGGGCGAGGGCGCCGCCGACGGTGCCGCGATGACGGATCTGCGGGTCCGCGACCGTCGCTGTCGCCTGAGCGAGCAGCGGCACGGACGAGGTCACCGCAGGATCGTTCATCACGGCGTGGTGGGTGGCTCCCGAGCCGATGACGACCCTGTCACCGGAGCCGTCGATGCTCTTGATCTCGTCGATGCCGGAGCAATCGACAACGAGCTCGGGTGCGT
>RGQW01000057.1 GCA_010029945.1 Actinomycetota bacterium
TCGGCGAAAAGAATTTGGGAATCGAACTGACACGCTCGCTGCAGAAGCTGCCCCGCAGCATCGACGACGAGCGAGTCACCGTCGAAGACAAGTTCGTCCTGGCCTCCGGTCATGTTGGTGTATGCAACGGCTGATCCACTGGCCTGGGCTTGCTCGACGCACAGCTCTAGTCGCCGGTCGTCTTTCATCCGCTCGTAGGGGGATGCGTTCAACACCGCCAACAGGTCTGCGTCAAACTCCCGGGCCCATTGGACGGGGCCTCCCTGCCTCCACAAGTCCTCGCAGATGGCGACGCACACCCGGTAGCCGTTCATCTCGAACACCAAGGGTGACTCACCGGGCACGAAGTACCGCGCCTCATCGAAGACTCCGTAATTGGGCAGGAAGTGTTTGTCGTACCGGGCCAGAGCAGCGCCACGATGAACGAGTGCGGCACTGTTCACCGGACCCCCACGGGGTCGCCCGACCGCATCGGCATCGTCGTCGTCATCGCTGTGGTCGAGATAGCCGATGAGGCATACGAGGTCGCCAAACCCATCATCGGCAATGTCGCGGGCCAGGGCGCTCATCGCGAGCCGGGATGCCTGCTGGAAGGACGGGCGTAGTGACAGATCCTCAACGGGGTATCCGGTGAGCACCATCTCGGGAAGAATCAGCAGATCTGCCTGCCCCGCGGCAGCGTCGGCGGCCGCCTGGCGAATCAGGCGGGCATTGCCTTCCAAGTCGCCCACGGTCGGATTCACCTGGCCCAGGGCAATGCGCAGGACGTTCACTCGTGGAGGGTACCTACCCCCGGGAGTCTGTTACGCGGCTGTAACACGACAGGGCACACTATGGACTCGTGGAAAAGCAAGCAGAGTTCGTGCTGCGCACGATCGAAGAGCGCGACATTCGATTTGTTCGACTGTGGTTCACCGATGTTCTCGGAACCTTGAAGTCGGTGTCGATCGCACCGGCGGAACTTGAGGGCGCATTCGAAGAGGGAATCGGCTTCGACGGATCCGCGATCGAAGGCTTCGCCCGGGTGCACGAGTCCGACATGCTCGCCAAACCCGACCCGAGCACGTTCGCGATCCTGCCGTGGCGCAGTGAGGGGCCGGGAGTGGCTCGACTGTTCTGCGACATTTTGATGCCGGACGGTTCACCTTCGTACGCCGATCCTCGTTACGTTCTCAAGCGCACGTTGATGAAAGCCGCAGATCAGGGTTTCAGCTTCTACACCCACCCCGAGGTCGAGTTCTACCTGTTCAAGGAGCGCCCGAGCCCGGGAAGTGTCCCCGAGCCGATCGACCAATACGGCTACTTCGACAACGCTCCGCACGGCGTCGCCCACGATTTCCGTCGACAGGCGATCACCACCCTGGAAGCGATGGGGATCTCGGTTGAGTTCAGTCACCACGAGGGTGGACCCGGGCAGCAAGAGATCGACCTGCGGTACGCAGACGCCTTGACCACCGCCGACAACCTCATGACCTTCCGGCTTGTTGTCCAGGAAGTTGCGATGGAGCAGGGGCTGTTCGCCACCTTCATGCCGAAGCCCTTTCGCGATGAACCCGGCAGCGGGATGCATACGCACCTGTCATTGTTCGAAGGCGATCGCAATGCCTTCTACGAAGCCGGAGCTGATTTCCAGCTCTCGAAAGTTGCGCGTTCCTTCATTGCCGGACTTCTCACCCACGCTCCGGAGATCACTGCGGTCACCAATCAGTGGGTGAACTCCTACAAACGGCTCGCCGGCGGGGGAGAAGCACCGGCGTGGATCTGCTGGGGTCACAACAACCGCTCCGCGCTGATCCGGGTCCCGATGTACAAGCCATCGAAGGGCAACAGCACGCGGGTCGAATACCGAGCGATGGACAGCGGGGTCAATCCGTATCTGGCGTACTCGGTCCTGCTGGCTGCCGGTCTCAAGGGAATCGACGAGGGTTACGAGTTGCCGCCCGGCTCCGAGGACGACGTGTGGGGTCTGACTGCTGCTGAACGGCGCGCAGTCGGCATGGATCCGCTCCCGGGATCGCTGAATCAGGCGATCACGGCGATGGAGAAATCCGAATTGATCGCCGAAACCCTCGGTGAGCACGTCTTCGACTTCTTCCTGCGTAACAAGCGCGCGGAGTGGGAGGAGTACCGCAAGCAAGTGACGTCCTGGGAATTGGACCGCTACCTGCCGAAGCTCTAGGGCAACTCGGACACCTAGGGTCGGGCTCCATGAGCGATCGTCACGCATCCGCTGCAGGCGGTCTCGCTCGTGGCGGTTTCGTCGAGCCGGACAAGGCTCGGGCACTGCTGGACTCGCTTGGGACACTCCCGCCGTTCGATGACGACGAGGTACTCGCAGGAGTCGCCGACCAACTCGGCTCCGCAGCCGACCCCGACCTGGCCCTTCGTCAGTTCCTGCGCGTCGTCGAAGGATGCGACGGTCGCCTTCGGGCTGGTCTCGGCGCTGATGAGGCTTTCCGCGGTCGCGTCATCGACGTGGTGGGCGCATCGGAGGCGCTGGGTGATTTCCTGGTGCGCGATCACGCGAGCCTGGACTTGCTCGCGGATGCGGACCGATTAGCGCAACCCGCGTCCCCGGTGGATGCTCGAGCCTCGTTGCTCGGTGCCGTCGGTGCGATACCGCAGTCGCCTGAACCTGTCGCCCAGGCGCCCGCTGATGGTGGATCGGTGGCCGATGCGCTGCGGGTCGCGTACCGGCGGTGGTTACTGGGCATTGCTGTTCGTGACCTCAGCGGCTTGGCCGGAATGGAGTCCGTGGCGGCGTGGCTGAGTGATCTCGCCGATGCGACGTTGGAAGCTGCTCTGGCCATCGCCCGCTACGAGGTGGGTGAATCGGCGTTTACGTGCCGGCTCGCCATCATCGGTATGGGCAAGTGCGGTGGGCGGGAACTGAACTACATCAGCGATGTCGATGTCATTTTCGTGGCCGAAGCAGCAGACGGCTGTGACGAATCCGATGCCCTTCGCGCAGCATCGCTTCTCGCGGCAGGGTTGATGCGGGCCTGCTCGGAGGTAACGGCCGAGGGATCGATCTGGGAAGTCGATGCCGCCTTGCGTCCGGAAGGGAAGCAAGGTGCGCTGGTCCGCACTCTCCCGTCGCACCTTGGCTACTACGAACGCTGGGCCAGCACCTGGGAGTTCCAGGCTCTGTTGAAGGCGCGGTTCTGCGCGGGTGACGCTGACCTCGGCACCCGGTACATGGACGCGATATCTCCGCTGGTGTGGAAAGCAGCCGATCGCCCCGATTTCGTTGCGGATGTGCAATCCATGCGCAAGAGGGTGGAGGATCACATCCCGGCGGACATCGCCGAACGGGAGATCAAGCTAGGCCCCGGCGGCTTGCGCGACGTCGAGTTCTCGGTTCAGTTGCTGCAACTCGTGCACGGTCGCAGCGACGTGATGCTGCGCAGTGCCACGACCCTCGTCGCTTTGGAGGCGCTCGCCACGTGGGGGTACGTCGGCCGGGGGGACGCATCGGCGCTCGCCGACGCGTACCGATTCCTGCGCACACTCGAGCACCGCTTGCAACTGCGTCGACTGCGACGAACACACACGCTGCCCGAAGACGACGCGGAGTTACGGGTGCTTGCGCGCTCTATCGGTTTGCGAAGCGAACCGGTCCGAGAACTCATTGACCAATGGAAATCACACCAGCGTCAAGTTCGTCGCCTGCACGAGAAACTTTTCTACCGGCCGTTGCTGGCCTCCGTCGCGCGCCTGGAAGCCGGAGAAGCACGACTGTCCCTCCAGGCGGCCCAAGAGCGACTCGAGGCACTCGGGTATTCCGACCCGGCCGGGGCGATTCGCCACCTGCAGGCGCTGACCAGTGGTGTGTCGCGACGGGCAGCCATTCAACGAACACTGCTTCCGGTCATGCTGGGGTGGTTCGCCGACGGCCCCGACCCCGATGCGGGGCTGCTGGGCTTTAGGCAAGTCAGCGATGCACTCGGTGCCACACCGTGGTACTTGCGGCTTCTGCGGGACGAATCCGCTGCGGCCGAACGGCTCGCGTTCATGATGTCGGCGAGTCGATACGCAACCGACCTGCTCTTGCAGGCACCGGAGTCGGTTCGGATGCTCGCCGATGATGAGGAACTTCGGCCGCGAGGCGAAGCCTCGCTCGCCACCGAGGCAGCGGCGCTCGTGCACCGGCAAGACGACCCGATTGCCGCGGTGGCGGCTATCAGAAGCCTGCGTCGTCGGGAGCTCTTCCGCATCGCGGTTGCTGACCTGACAGACACCATCGACGTTCGTGAGGTGGGGGATGCATTGTCGGCCATCGCCCGCGTCACCGTGGACAGCGCACTGACCGTAGCGACCCGATCCGTTGTGGGTGATGGGCAGCAACTCACTGATGTCGGCGTGATCGCCATGGGGCGCTTCGGTGGTTGCGAACTCGGCTTCAGTAGCGACCTAGATGTGATGTTCGTTCACGAACCACGGCAGGGATCGGATGAAACCGACGCCGGACGACAAGCCACCTCGATCGCGGAAGAACTGCGATCGCTGCTGATGTCAGCCTCGAGCGACCCTCCCGTGGACCTGGACGCGGACCTACGACCGGAGGGCAAGGCAGGACCGCTTGTGCGATCCCTGGCGTCCTACGCGGCCTACTACGAACGGTGGTCGTCACCTTGGGAGGCGCAAGCGCTGCTACGCGCCTTGCCTATCGCCGGACCGCAGGAACTCAGGCAGGCATTCACCGATCTCATCGACCCCCTGCGCTGGCCGGCGGACGGGCTCGATCTCGGGGCCGTGCGCGAAGCCCGACGCCTGAAGGCCCGCATGGAGGCGGAGCGATTGCCGCGAGGCGCCGACCCGACCGTTCACACCAAGCTCGGTCGCGGTGGACTGTCCGATGTCGAGTGGACGGTGCAGTTACTACAGATGGAGAACGCCGGGCAACACGCGGCCTTGCGAACGACGACCACCCTCGACGGGCTGCAGGCGTGCGTCGAGGTGGGGCTGTTGACCGGCGCGGATGCCCGAACGCTTCGGGAAGCGTGGCTACTCGCGACGGCGATCCGGAACGCGATCATGCTGGTGAAGGCGCGACCGGGTGATTCACTCCCGAGTGACGTGGGTGAACTCTCGGCTCTCGCCGGCGTCCTTCGTCACTACGGCAGCGATGGAAGTCAGCTCAAGGATGAGTATCTGCGCACGACGAGACGGGCACGCTCGGTCACCGAGCGAGTCTTCTACGGCGAGCATTAGGCGAACACGACAGAAGCCCCGGACGAATCCGGGGCTTCTGCGTTTCCCAGGCGCGCGAGGCGAATCGACGCGGAGGGAGTCGAGTGGGATCAGATGTCGTAGTACATCTCGAACTCGTGCGGGTGCGGACGCAGGCGGATCGGGTCCACTTCGTTGGTCCGCTTGTAGTCGATCCATGTCTCGATGAGATCTGCGGGGAAGACTCCGCCGGCCTGGAGGAACTCGTTGTCCTCCTCGAGAGCATCGAGAGATCCCGTGAGGGAGTCCGGAACGGTCGGGATGTTCGCCAACTCATCCGGCGGCAACTCATACAGGTCCTTGTCCACCGGGGCGATCGGCTCGATCTTGTTCTTGATGCCATCGAGTCCGGCCATCACCAGTGCGGAGAAGGCGAGGTAGGGGTTGCTGGACGGGTCCGGCACGCGGAACTCCACGCGCTTGGCCTTCGGGGAGTTACCCGTGACCGGAATACGCACCGCGGCGGAGCGGTTGCGGGCGGAATACACCAGGTTGACGGGAGCTTCGAAGCCCGGCACGAGTCGGTGGTAACTGTTGACCGTCGGGTTGGTGAACGCGAGTACCGAGGGCGCGTGGGCCAGAAGACCGCCGATGTACCAACGGGCGGTGTCGGACAGTCCGCCGTAGCCCATCTCGTCGTAGAACAGCGGCTGCCCGTCCTTCCATAGCGACTGGTGGCAGTGCATACCGGAGCCGTTGTCGTTGAACAGTGGCTTGGGCATGAACGTGGCGGTCTTGCCGTTCGCCCATGCGACGTTCTTGACGATGTACTTGAAGAGCATGACGTCGTCGGCCGCGTGCAGAAGCGAATTGAACTGGTAGTTGATCTCGCCCTGGCCGGCAGTGCCGACTTCGTGGTGAGAGCGCTCGACCTGCAGCCCCACCTGCAGCAGCGTGGAGACCATTTGGTCGCGGAGGTCGGCGTAGTGATCGACCGGGGGAACGGGGAAGTAGCCACCCTTGTAGCGAGTCTTGTACCCGCGGTTTCCGCCCTCTTCGACGCGACCGGTGTTCCAGGCGCCCTCGATGGAGTCGATGAAATAGTAGCCGGAGTGCTGGTTGGTTTCGAAGCGAACATCGTCGAAGACGTAAAACTCGGCTTCCGGACCGAAGTACGCCGTGTCTGCGATACCGGTCGAGGCGATGTACGCCTCAGCCTTGGCCGCGACGTTTCGGGGGTCGCGACTGTACGGCTCGTTGGTGAAGGGATCGCGGATCGTGAAGTTCATGACCAACGTCTTGGCCGAACGGAAAGGATCGAGATACGCGGTGGCCGGGTCCGGGATCAACTTCATGTCGGATTCGTGGATCGACTGGAAGCCGCGGATCGACGAGCCATCGAACATCAGGCCGTCCTCGAAAGCACCGGTCCCGAACGAACTCGCCGGTACGTTGAAGTGCTGCATGATTCCGGGCAGGTCGACGAATCGAACGTCGATGAATTCCACCCCGTTGTCCTGGACGAACTTCAGAACTTCGTCAGCATTGCTGAACATTTCTACCTCCTGCACTTGCGTGCATCGCCTCGCTCGGCGGCCCTGTGCCGCCGGATTACGGCAGAAACTAGGGACAGGGCGTGTCCGGCCGGTATCTCAACTGTTTCGGGAGTGTTAACCGTCCGGCCTCCTACGCTGGGGGGTGTGGAGGAGCAGCGCGCGTGGTTCGGCCGACGTGTCGTTGCCTTCCTTATTGACTGGTTCGCCAGCGTTCTGGTGGCCCTCCTGGCCTTCCCCCAGTTCCCCTACGGCTCCAACGGCTCCATGCTCGCCACGCTGGCGGTGTTCGTCGTCGAGATCACGGTGCTCACCTGGCTGACGGGAGCGTCCTTTGGGCAGCGGCTGGTGAGGCTGCGGGTGGTGTCCATCGACGGTGGGCGGGTGCCGCTGTGGCGGGTACTCGTGCGGACGCTGTTGATCTGCCTAGTCATTCCAGCCGTGGTCTACGACGACGATGGACGAGGGGTGCACGACCGACTCGCGCATACCCGGGTCGTTCGGGTGGGGGCTAGCTAACGGAGCACTTTTTACCGGCGTTGCCGCCGCACCTGGCGAGGACTGGTCGGCATCGGGCCCTTGGGGATGGGCATGGATTGTTGGGCGTTCCCGATCGCTTCCAGTCGACGACGGACCTCGGTCACTTCGCTTCCACGCAGGTTCTTGGGCAGCTTGCCGAGGGTCTTTTGGATTTGCCGAAGCGTGATCTGGCCCTCTTCGTCTCCGATTTGGATCTCGTAGATCGGGATGTCGGGAACCCACCGGGCGGTCTTCTTGCGCTCACTGGTCAGCATGTGACCAACCCGGGTCGGCGCACCTTCGGACACCAAGATCACCCCCGGCTTGCCGATCACTCGGGAGACCATGTCCTGGTTGCGGTTGACGGCGACCGCGGGTGTGACGGCCCACTTCCCGCGCAGGGATTCGATGACCGCGGCCGCTGCTCCGGGTTGGCCCTCGATGCGCGAGTACGCGGCGCGCATCGCGCGACGACTGAACCAGAACGTCCCGGCGAGCAGACCCATCGGGAGAGCGATGAGCACGGCGGTCAACCAGTTGATGAAAATCGAGACCGGGACCGCGATCACGATGATCGTGGCGAGCACGATGCCGAGGACCTCGGCCCACAAGAACTTGTAGACCTTCTGGGTCATCGACCAGTTCTGGCCGATCGCTGCGAGGCTGGATTTGATCTTGCCCATGGGCAGGGAGCCTAGTCCGGCTCGTGCACGGTCACGGCGTCACCGGGTCGCACCGTTCCGGGATGCTCCATCCAGCCGGTGACTCCACGAAGGCCCCACGCGGCCTTGGGGAAGGATTCGGGGCGAGAGCCGTAGACGCGCTCGAGCATTCCGCCGGCGATCGTGCACGGAGCGTTGGGTCCCCCCAGCATGATGACCGCTCCGGAGGCGAAGACCAGGCGCGTCATGCGAGGCAGCGCGGTGAGTGCGTCGATGCCCTCGGTGCAGATGTTGTCGGCGATCACTCCGGGGTCGATGCGCGGAATGCCCATCGCGGTGGCTATCTGCGCGAGTTCCCCGGTGTCCACGATCGACACCTGGCGGTGGTTGCGGATCGAGGTTCCGCGGGTGAACACCGATGACTGTCGTGTATCGGAGGCCATTCGCTCACCGTGGTGGCGATCTCCGACGGGACCACCCCAATCCAGCTCCAGAACATCGACCGACACCGGCTCGTCGATGTCGGATGGCCACACGTGGGTGGCGACAACGCGGGCGCTCATGTGACGGTGATACGCGCCACGGCACCGGACTCACGGGCCGCAAGAGCCTGCTCATACAGCTTCCCGGCCCGGTAGCTCGAGCGAACGAGGGGGCCGCTCATCACTCCGGAGAAGCCGAGTTCGGTGGCGACATCGGCGAGTTCGACGAATTCCTCCGGGTGCACCCACCGTTCGACCGGATGGTGACGGGGTGAGGGCCGCAGGTACTGGGTGATCGTGATGAGTTCGCAGCCAGCCTCAACGAGGTCACTAAGGGCCTGCTCCACCTCGTCGCGGGTCTCACCCATGCCCAGGATCAGGTTGCTTTTGGCGACCAGTCCGACACTGCGCGCCTGGGTGAGGACGTCCAGGCTGCGCTCGTACCGGAACGCGGGGCGAATCCTCTTGAAGATGCGCGGCACCGTTTCAACGTTGTGCGCGAGGACTTCTGGACGCGCGTCGAAAACTTCTCCAAGGAGGGCCGGGTTAGCGGAGAAGTCCGGAATCAAGAGTTCGACCTTCGTGCCGATGCCGAGGCCGTGGATCTGTCGAACGGTCTCCGCATACAACCACGAACCCTCATCCTCGAGGTCATCCCGGGCGACCCCGGTCACCGTCGCGTACCGCAACTCCATCTTCTCGACCGATTCGGCCACTCGCCGCGGCTCGTCCACATCGAGTGGCTCGGGCTTGCCGGTGTCGATCTGACAGAAGTCGCAGCGCCGGGTGCACTGCTCTCCTCCGATGAGGAAGGTCGCCTCGCGGTCCTCCCAGCACTCGAAGATATTCGGGCACCCGGCTTCCTGGCAGACGGTGTGCAGGCCCTCGTTGCCGACGAGTTCCTTGATGCGCTGGTATTCCGGACCGGTGCGCATGCGCGTCTTGATCCACGGCGGCTTGCGCTCGATCGGCGTCTCGGCGTTACGCGCTTCGATGCGCAGAAGCTTGCGGCCGTCGGCGTTGGTTCCCGAATACACAGTCATGGCGTGACTCCCTGCAGGCTGCCGAGGCGATCAATGACAAGCGGCAGAGCCTGTCGAACGCTCACCTCGCGGCCGATCTCACGCGAGAGAGAGGTTACGGAAGCATCGGCGATGCCGCAGGGGATGATCCGGTCGAACGCCGTCAGATCGCAATCGCAGTTCAGTGCGAATCCATGCATGGTCACGCCTTTGGCTACGCGAATGCCGATCGCTGCGATCTTGCGATCAGGTCCGTGCGCGTCGGCCGGAACCCAGACGCCGCTTCGGCCCTCCACCTGGGTGCCGGTGACGCCGAATTCCGCGCAGACGTCGATGAGCAGGGTCTCGATTCGACGCACGTAGGCGACGACGTCGATGGG
>RGQW01000058.1 GCA_010029945.1 Actinomycetota bacterium
CTTGGGGTCGCGGCGTTCGTCGATGTCCGGAATGGAAGTGGCACGCACGGTGGCCGCCTGTTTGGGCGAGGGCTCGCTGTTCTTCCTCGGTTCTTCGTCCGTGGTCCGTCACGTGGGGAGTTTTGCCGGTCGTTCCCTGACAGAGGTCGAAGTTCTCGGCAACCGAGGAACGTCAGGCATTGACGGGTGTGTCTCCACTGCCTGGGGTGCTGCGCTGGGCTTTCAGTCACTGGGTGGTGGACCGAGTGTGGCTCTCATCGGCGATGAAGCCTTTTGGTACGACTCGAACGCCCTTGCCGTTCCGGCCACCGAACAGCGCCCCGACCTCGTCATCGTCGTTGCGGACAACGACGGAGCCGGGATCTTCTCCACGCTGGAGCAGGGTCAGCCCGCTTACTCGCGGCACTTCGAACGAGTATTCGGAGTTCCGATGGGGGTGCAGATCGCGTCTCTCGCGACGAGCTTCGGTGCGTCGGTGTGTGAAGTGAACGATGCCGACGAACTCGCGACGGCGGTTGCCGAACGACTGTCCGGCGGCGTGCATGTGGTTGTTGTGCGCACGTGCGATCGCGGTGTCGAGGCGGAGTTACTGACGAGCGTGCGCGACGCGGTACGCCAGGCGATCGACGTTTAGTTCGTCTTCGGTTACACCGATGAGCGCGCTTCGAGCGCGCTTCGCATGGGAATGAATTTGGCCCGCGATTCGGCGAGTTCGTGTTCGGGGTCGGATCCGGCAACGATCCCGCATCCGGCGAATGCTCGGATCGTGTGGGCCTGAGAGTCCACGAGTCCACAGCGCAGCGCGATGCCGAACTCACCATCTCCACGAGCATCGAACCAGCCCACGGGTCCGGCGTACCTGTCCCTCGACATCCCTTCGAGTTCGCTAATGACGGTGAGCGCGCGCTCGGTAGGTGTGCCGCAGACGGCTGCTGTGGGGTGAAGCGAGGCCGCCAAGGAGAGCAGCGACGCATCGTCGGCTAGCCGACCGGTGACGTCGGTGGCCAGATGCTGAACGTTCGCGAGTTCAAGCACCGTGGGACTTTCGGGGACGTCCATGTCGGTGCAGTGCGTTGCCAGGGCCTTGGCGACCGACCGCACGGCGTAGGAGTGCTCGGCAAGGTCCTTGTCGCTGGCGAGCAGAGCTTGGGCGAGGCCGTGGTCTTCTTCGGTGTCTCCTTGGCGGCGCACCGTCCCGGCGAGGACGCGGCTGGTGACGAGGTCACCGGTGCGGCGCACCAGAAGTTCTGGCGTCGCACCGACAAGGTTCGCGACGTTGAACGTCCAGCATGTCGGGTAGTCACGGGCGAGGTGGTCCAGAATGCTCCGCACGTCGAGTTCGCCGTCAATGTCCGCGACGACGTCGCGGGCGAGGACAACCTTGTCGAGCTCGCCGGCGTTGATGCGCTCGACAGCACGTCCGACGGACTTCTCCCACTCCGGTGCGCTCAGAGAGCCTTCACGCCACGTCACAGTGGCCTGGCCCTGGCCGGCGGTGGAGTCGATGCGGGCAGATTGCATCGCCTCCGGCTCGACCCCGGGGGCGTGGATGGTTGTTACCCAGGCCTGATCTCCCCGCTGGCCGATGAGCGTCGAGGGAACGACCACTTCTGAGGGGTCGTGGGGATCGAAAGAGAACGATGCGAAGGCCAGGGGTCCGGTGCCAGGAAGGCTGACGGAGTCATCGATCGCCATGGTGTCGCACAGCTCGGCCCACCAGCGCTGGGTACGGGCGAAACGCTCTACTCCACGAACTTGCAGGCGCGCGGCGCTACCCCACCCCACAAGGCCTTCCCCTCGACGAACCCAGCAAACGTTGTCGTGGCTGGGAAGTTGGGAGAGGAGATCCTCCGGTGCCTCCAGGGGGCGTGTGGTCGCCACCAGGAGCGGGGGAGAGTCAAGATGGGGATGTCGCGACACCTGGCCAGGGTAGGGGCACACACGACGGTTGTCCTCTGGGAGCATTCGGCCATGACTCGAGCGCGCCTGGACAAGCAGCCCCGTGAAGTCGCGGCGATGTTTGATGAGGTAGCTCAGCGCTACGACCGGACGAACGACGTTCTTGCTCTGGGTCAAACGCGGCGATGGCGAAAGGCAGTGGCCGCCGCCGTGGGAGCGCTCCCCGGAGATCGAGTCCTTGATCTCGCTGCTGGAACTGGCACCTCCAGCGAGCCGATTGCCGCAGCCGGACCCTTCGTGGTCGCGTGTGACTTCTCCTTCGGGATGCTCTCGGTGGGTCGAGACCGCAACCCTCGGCTGTCTTTCGTTGCCGGGGATGCCTTGTCACTTCCCTTCGCCGATGACGCCTTCGATGCGGTGACGATCTCTTTCGGGTTGCGCAACGTGCACGATCGAGATGCCGGGTTACGAGAATTGCTTCGAGTAACGCGGCCCGGTGGACGCTTGGTGGTGTGCGAGTTCTCTCATCCCACATGGGCGCCGTTTCGACGGGTGTATTCGGAGTACCTGATGGGTGCCGTTCCCGCGGTTGCCAGTCGTGCTTCGTCGAATCCCGACGCGTACGTGTATCTCGCCGAATCCATTCAGTCGTGGCCCGATCAGCAGGAATTGGCGCAGGATCTCTTGGCGGCCGGCTGGCACAAGGCGGCATGGCGCAACCTCTCCGGGGGCATCGTCGCGCTGCACCGAGCCGTCAAAGCAGATGCCTGACGCGAGCGGGCAGGCCTTGTCACGACGGTGGGCTCGCCCACTATGATTTCGGTGGTCGTGAAGATTTTCACAAGCGCGCAAAGTGTGACATTTTCTTCTCGCCCGTAGGACATCCGGGATCGTCTGCACAGACCGCTGCGGACACGACGACCTAGCGAGGAGCAGCCGGCGCCGTGAACGTCTACACGCCGATTTTTGTTCTCGGGGCTTTGGCCTTCGGCTTCGCCGCGTTCTCTGTCGTCATCGCGTCCTTCACCGGCCCTCGTCGCTACAACCGGGCCAAGTACGACGCCTACGAATGCGGCATCGAACCGACCCCTCAGCCCATCGGTGGCGGTCGATTCCCGGTCAAGTACTACCTGACCGCGATGATGTTCATCATCTTCGACATCGAGCTTGTCTTTTTGTACCCGTGGGCAGTCTCGTTTGACGCGCTCGGAGCCTTCGGTCTTGTGGCGATGATGCTGTTTCTTCTGAACTTGGCCGTTCCCTACGTCTACGAGTGGCGACGCGGCGGATTGGAGTGGGACTGACATGGGCCTAGAAGAGAAGTTGCCGTCAGGCGTTCTGCTGACGAGTGTCGAGAAGGTCGCCGGTTACGCGCGGAAGGGTTCACTGTGGCCTGCCACCTTCGGGCTCGCATGCTGCGCTATCGAAATGATGGCAACCGGTGGCCCTCGTTACGACATCGCGCGTTTCGGTATGGAGGTCTTCCGCGCGTCGCCACGTCAGGCAGATTTGATGATCGTGGCGGGCCGTGTGAGCCAAAAGATGGCTCCGGTTCTGCGGCAGATCTACGACCAGATGCCCAATCCCAAGTGGGTACTCGCCATGGGCGTGTGTGCCTCTAGTGGTGGGATGTTCAACAACTACGCGGTCGTGCAAGGTGTCGATCACGTAGTGCCCGTCGATATGTATCTACCGGGTTGTCCTCCGCGGCCAGAAATGCTGATCGACGCGATCTTGAAGATCCACGATCAGATCCAGGACATGAAGCTCGGCGCCAATGCGACGGCGGAGATGGTTGCCAGCGAGCAACTCGCGTTGACATCGCCGAGCACTGCGGAAATGAAGGGGCTGCTGCGTTGACCGAGTCCGGCATTCCGGTGGTACCGGAGGGAGTAAGCGAACTCGACGTCGTCGGCGTTCGCCGTGGCTCCTTCCAGGTGTCAGGATCGGGAGACACCAGCGGTTTCGGCGGCCTGGTGTCGCCGATCGTCATGCCGGCACCGACCGAGCGGCCGTACGGCGGTTGGTTCGACGAGCTCGCCGATGAGATCGAACTGGCCCTCACCGATCGCAATCTGCCTGTGTCCTCGGTTATCGACAAGGTCGTAGTTGACCGCGACGAAATCACCTTTTTTGTTCTGGCTGAGCACATCGTCGACTTCGCCCGGATGCTGAGAGACGAGCCGGGTCTTCGTTTCGAAATGTGCTTGGGAGTCAACGGCGTGCACTACCCCGAAGACAAGGGACGGGAGTTGCACGCTGTGTATCCGTTCTTGTCGATCACGCACAATCGCCGAATCCGCGTCGAAGTGACGGCGCCTGATGCGAACCCCCACATCCCCTCGATCGTTGGCATCTACCCGTCGAATGATTGGCATGAGCGCGAGACATGGGACTTCTTCGGGATCGTCTTCGACGGCCACCCGGGCCTGACGAGGATCGAAATGCCAGACGATTGGGCGGGTCACCCGCAGCGCAAGGATTACCCGCTCGGTGGCATTCCGGTCGAGTACAAGGGAGCCACCATTCCCGCTCCGGATAATCGGAGGGCGTACAACTGATGAGCGACGTCACTTACAGCTCCGCGGCCGATCCGGGTGAGGATGTCTACGCGGATAGTTATGAAACTTTCGACGGGACGATCTACAACCTCGCCGGCGGCGATTGGGACTCGATAGCCGCTGCACCCGAGGGGGAGAAAGAGCGCATCGTCGTCAACATGGGCCCGCAGCACCCGTCCACCCACGGCGTGCTGCGCCTGGTGTTGGAACTCGATGGAGAAACCGTCACCGACGCTCGGTGCGGTATCGGCTACCTGCATACCGGTATCGAAAAGAACATGGAGTACCGCACGTGGGTCCAAGGCGTCACGTTCGTCACGCGCATGGACTACCTGACCCCGTTCTTCAACGAAGCCGCCTACGTGCTCGCGGTAGAAAAACTCCTCGGTATCAGTCAGGACATTCCCGAGCGGGCCAACGTCATCCGAGTTCTGATGATGGAGTTGAACCGCGTCTCCTCGCACCTCGTTGCGCTTGCCACGGGCGGAATGGAACTCGGGGCGCTGACCGCCATGACCTTCGGTTTCCGGGAGCGCGAACTCGTACTGGATTTGTTCGAAATGGTCACCGGGTTGCGAATGAACAGCGCTTTCTTCCGACCGGGTGGAGTGGCCCAGGATCTTCCCAGCGATGGCGAAAAAGCTATTCGGGACACACTCCCACTGCTGCGCAAGCGGATGAAGGACACGGCCGACCTGCTGATCGACAACGCGATCTGGATGGGGCGCACCGTCGATGTCGGCTACCTCGATTTGCAGGGCTGCATGGCCCTGGGGATGACGGGTCCGGTGTTGCGGTCAGCCGGGTTGCCGCACGACCTGCGGAAATCCCAGCCGTACTGCGGCTACGAGACGTACGAATTCGATGTTCCCACGCAAACGTCCTGCGATGCGTACGGACGATTCCTCATTCGCATCGCCGAGATGCACGAATCACTGAAGATCGTCGAGCAGTGCCTGGATCGCCTGACCCCAGGGCCTGTCATGGTCCAAGACAAGAAGATCGCCTGGCCGGCGCAACTGTCCATCGGCTCCGATGGTCAGGGGAACTCGACGGAACACATCAAACACATCATGTCGGAGTCGATGGAGTCGTTGATCCACCACTTCAAGCTCGTCACCGAAGGCTTCACCGTGCCCGCCGGGCAGGCTTACGTAGCAGTGGAGTCGCCGCGTGGAGAGCTCGGAGCACACGTGGTCAGTAGCGGGGGAACCCGCCCGTACCGCGTGCACTTCCGCGACCCGTCCTTTAACAACCTGCAAGCAACCGCCGCCATGTCCGAGGGCAGCATGGTCGCCGACGTCATTGCCGCCGTCGCGAGCATCGACCCCGTCATGGGTGGCGTGGACCGATAGCGAAGACCGGAGAGAAGCCACAGATGCCGATCAGCGACCAGGCGCGCGCGCAGATGCGAGAAATCGCCGCTCGATATCCGAGCGCGCGCAGTGCCCTGCTACCGATGCTGCACCTGGCACAAAGTGAGGAAGATGCGATCACCACCGATGGCATCAATGCGTGCGCCGAAGTGCTGGGCATAACTCCCGCCGAAGTGACCGCGGTCGCCACCTTCTACACGATGTATAAGCGTGAGCGGGTCGGCAAACACCACATCGGTGTGTGCATCAACACGATGTGTGGGCTTCTTGGCGGAGATGCGGTGTGGGATGCCGTGGTCGAAGCCACCGGCGCATCCCACAACACCACGACGGCCGATGGTGAGTTTTTTCTCGAGCGGATCGAATGTCAGGCGGCGTGCACCCATGCCCCGGTGATGACCGTCGACTGGGAATTCATGGATGACGTGACCCCGGCCAGCGCGGTAGAGATCCTGGACCGGTTGCGTCGCGGTGAGCAGGTGCAAGCGACGCGTGGACCGGTGATCCGAGACTTCGAAGCCACCGAGCGGACCCTCGCCTTCCCCGACGATGGACTGGCGGACGCTCCGAGCGTCGACGACAAAATGCTCGCCGGTTTGAAGATCGCACGCGAACAACGAATGCAGGGAGGGAATGCCTGATGGCTACGCCACTGACTCCGGTTATCACCGAACATTGGGATCGCCCCGACCTTTACACCCTCGATGGCTACCGAGCCGTGGGTGGCTACCAGGCCCTGGACAAGGCACTCGGTAGCGATCCGGACGACATCATCACGACCGTGAAAGACGCCGGTTTGCGAGGGCGCGGCGGAGCGGGCTTTCCCACCGGCTTGAAGTGGAGTTTCGTTCCGCAAGGTGACGGCAAGCCGCACTATCTCGTGGTGAACGCGGACGAGTCCGAGCCTGGTGCGTGCAAGGACATTCCCATCATGATGGCCAACCCGCACGCCTTGATCGAGGGCGTGATCATCACGTCCTTCGCTATTCGCGCCAACCACGCATTCATCTACATCCGCGGTGAAGTCCCCAACGCCGTTCGCAAAGTGGAGTTCGCGGTCAAGCAAGCCAGGGAAGCAGGGCTCATCGGGAAGAACATCAAGGGCAGTGGATTCGACCTCGATGTTGTTGTCCACTCAGGTGCCGGCGCCTACATCTGCGGTGAGGAAACTGCCCTGCTTGACAGCCTTGAGGGTTATCGCGGGCAGCCCCGACTGAAGCCGCCCTTCCCGGCGGTTGCCGGACTGTACGCATCGCCGACGGTCATCAACAATGTCGAGACGATTGCGAACATTCCCTACATCGTGGACCGGGGCGTGGAGTGGTTCCGTGGCTTCGGAACCGAAAAGTCACCGGGCTTCAAGGTGTTCGCCGTCTCCGGGCATGTGAATCGGCCAGGGATCTACGAGGCGCCGCTGGGAATCACCATGCGCGAACTGCTCGATTACGCCGGTGGTATGCGCGACGGCAGCTCAGTGAAGTTCTGGCTTCCAGGTGGATCGTCGGTTCCGCTGCTCACCGACGAGCACCTCGATCTCCCACTCACCTACGAGGCGATGGCCGAGGCAGGGACCATGCTCGGCACCGGAACTCCCATGGTGTTCGACCAAACCGTGAGCGTCGTCAAGGCCGTCACGAGGTGGCTGGAGTTCTACAAGCACGAGTCCTGCGGTAAGTGCACGCCGTGCCGCGAGGGCACCTACTGGATCACCGGGGTGTTGGAGAAGTTCGAGCACGGGCAGGGTCAGCAGGCCGAGATGGAAACCCTCACGGATCTGTGCGGGCAGATCGCTGGGCGTTCCTTCTGTGCTCTCGGAGATGCCGCCGCTACCCCGTACCCGGCGGCGATGAAGTACTTCCGCGAAGAATTCGAGGCATCCACTCACACATCTGCCGACGAGCAGTTCGATCCCATCGCCTCGTACGTATTCGCGGCAGCGGGGGTTCGATGACCATCACCAACGAGCCCGGCGCGGAGCTGGACTCCAGACCCGACCTCGTCAGCGTCATCGTCGACGGGGTTGCCGTGTCTGTGCCGGCTGGGACCCTCGTCATCCGTGCTGCGGAAATGCTCGGTATCGAAATTCCCCGCTTCTGTGACCACCCGCTGCTCGATCCGGTTGCCGCCTGTCGGGCGTGCCTGATCGAGATCGAGGGTGTTCCCAAGCCGCAGCCGGCCTGCGCCCAGGTTGTTTCCGACGGCATGCAGGTGCGAACGCAGCTCAGTTCCGACGTTGCGCGGGAAGCGCAAGAGGGCGTCATGGAGTTCCTGCTACTCAACCATCCTCTGGATTGCCCCGTGTGCGACAAGGGCGGTGAGTGTCCGCTGCAGAACCAGGCGATGAGCATTGGTCGACCCGAATCGCGCTTCACCGAAGACAAGAGGACGTTCGACAAGCCGATCAACGTCAGTGCTCAGGTGCTCCTCGACAGAGAGCGGTGTGTGTCGTGTGCTCGCTGCACGCGTTTCGCCGATCAGATAGCCGGCGACTCCATGCTCGAGCTCTTGGAGCGCGGAGCACAACAGCAGGTGGGCACCGCTGACGACGAGCCGTTCGATTCTTATTTCTCCGGAAACACGATCCAGATCTGCCCGGTCGGTGCGTTGACGAGTGCGACGTATCGCTTCCGGGCGCGTCCTTTCGACCTCGTATCGGTTCCGACATCGTGTGAGCACTGCGCATCCGGGTGTTCACTGCGCACGGACTACCGCCGATCCACCATCACCCGCCGGCTGGCCTGGGATGAGCCGCAGGTCAACGAGGAGTGGAACTGCGACAAAGGCCGCTTCGCCTTCTCGTACATGCAGCAGGGCCGGATCGAGTGGCCGATGGTCCGCGAAAACGGTGAACTACGCGTTGCGTCGTGGCCGGAGGCAATTGGCGTAGCCGCGCAGGGCTTGCGGGCGGCCGGGTCCGATACCGCGGTGCTCGTCGGGGGCCGCTCCACCGTGGAGGACGCCTACGCCTACGCCCGATTCGCCCGGGTGGCGCTCGGAACGGACGACATTGACTTTCGGGCCCGCGCACATTCGGATGAGGAGCGAGATTTCCTTGCCGCCTATGTCGCTGGCAGCCCGATGCGGGTCGAATACGCCGACCTCGAAGCAGCGCCCGCAGTGCTCCTCGTGGCTTTCGAGCCGGAGGATGAATCTCCGATCGTGTTCTTGCGGCTACGCAAAGCGTCCGCATCCGGTACCCGAGTGTTTTCGTTGGGCGCAGGTGCCAGCCGGGGTCTGAGCAAGATGAACGGAGCGTTGATCCCTGCTGTGCCGGGCGATGAAGCCAGCGCGTTGGCCGACCTGCCAGCCGAGATCCGCGAAGCACTCGCGGCACCGGGAGCGGTCATCATGATGGGCGAGCGAGTCGCGAGCGCTCCGGGAGCCTGCGCCGCGGCTGTCGCATTGGCGCAGGAAACGGGCGCGGCGCTGTCGTGGGTTCCGCGGCGAGCGGGAGAGCGAGGCGCACTGGACGCCGGCGCCCTCGCCGGTCTGTTGCCCGGCGGTCGTCCGATCGATGATCCACTTGCCCGGCAGCAGTCAGCCGACGCCTGGGGAGTCGATCCGTCGTCTCTTCCGCACCGTGGGCTCAGCGGTGATGCACTCCTTTCTTCACTGCGTTCGGGTGCCCGCCGCGCGGCCCTCGTGGGCGGCGTCGAAGCCGCGGACTATCCGGACGATCTCATTGCCTCGCTCGGTGGTGTCGACTTCGTCGTATCGATTGAGAATCATCATTCGGCCGTGACGGAAATCGCTGACGTGGTACTCCCGGTGGCTGTCGTGAGTGAGAAGGCGGGAACGTTCCTCGATTGGGAAGGGCGTCCGCGCCCCTTCGGTCAGGTATTCCGCGATGCGATGCGTGACTCCGATGCTGCTGTCCTGGCGATGCTGGCCGAACAGTGGCAGATCCCCGCTCCGAGCAGTGTGTCGGAGCTTCGCGCC
>RGQW01000059.1 GCA_010029945.1 Actinomycetota bacterium
CTCGTGCCGCTTCCCACCCTGGGCTTCGCGATTCAGGTAGTTCTGCAGATACGCCGGCGGATCGGTCCTATTCAAGTGAGGGAGCCTCGGTCGCGCGTCCGTGATCGCCGTCTCATCGCCCACGGACTCCGCCCCGTCGGCTTGAACGTTCCTAATGTCCGATGCAGTCATCGCTCTCCTAGCTGTGCACCGTCAGGAAGTGCTGATCGACAACGCCGTCGTAGTAGAAGATGGCGCGACCCATTTCCGCTTCCGTCCAGGTGATCGGTGGCTCCTCCGGATCCACTTGATATCCACCCGTGAAAGCCTCGTTGCGATTGCCTGCCGGATCGAAAAAGTAGATGCAGTGCCCGCGCGTCGCGCCGTGTCGCGTTGGGTTCGTTTCGATGGGAACACCGTGATACGCCAGGACATCGGCGGTGTCTCGGATGGCCGTCCAGTCGTCGACCCAGAAGGCGAAGTGGTGAAGACCGCGGTCCTTGCCGGTGACAAGCGCGATGTCGTGCGAGTGGTGCGAGCGCTCCAGCCACGTGGCGACCTGGAAACCATCGTCACCAACGACCTGCTCCGTGAGGTGGAAATCGAGAACTTCCTGCAGGAAGGCGGTGTTACCCGCCACGTCTTCACATGTGATGAAGATGTGGTCCAACCGAGGTGGCGCGAAACCGACCATGTTGATCGGCTTGGGGGGCGGGTTCACTAACGGAAGCAGGTTGCCCACAATCTGCATTCCGAACACCAGCTCCATGACGTGCCCACTCGGCAACGTGAACCGAATCGCTTCGCCGTGACCCGGACCGATCTCACCAGCGGCATAGCGGACGACGTCCACACCCGCCTTAGCAAGCTTGTCCGTGTAGTAGTCGAGATCTTCGCGGTAACGAACCTTCCATCCCATGTGGTTCAGGCCGTACGTCGGTTCGCTGGTCAAAATGACCGAGTGATGCTGTTGCTCATCCCAACATTTGAGGAAGACCCGATCTTGCTCGCGTGCGGTCTCGTATAGGCCGACGACTTCCGTGTAATAGGCGGTCGCCAACTCCAGGTCCGGAACCCGGACCTCGACATGCGATAGACGGAGAATTCCCATAGCCGGCCTTTAGGTGTGCACCGTCATGAAGCGAGTGTTCAGTTCGCCTTCGTAGTAGAAGACGGCCCGGCCGATCTGATCCTCGGTCCACGTAATCGTCGGAAACTCCGGATCGGGCCGATAACCGCCGGTGAAGACTTCGTTACGGGTTCCCAGCGGGTCGAAGAAGTAGATCGTGTTGCCGCGGGTGATTCCATGGCGCGTCGGCCCGACGTCGATCTGAATGCCGTTGTACGCGAGGATGTCAGCCGAGCGGCGAACGTGGTCCCAGTCGTCCAACCACCAGGCGAAATGGTGCAGTCCCCCGTTCTTGCCGGTGACGATCGCAATGTCGTGAGGACTATCCGTCACCGTCAGCCAGGTGGCCGCTTGATGTCCCTGGCCGTCGAGGAGTTGTTCGGTCGTCCGGAAGCCGAAAATGTCTTCGAAGAACTTTGTCGAATCTCCTACTTCTTCCGCGGTGACCAGCAGGTGGTCGAGCCGCGGCGGCGCTATTCCCGGCAGGCCCTCGACGAAGGGGACGGGATTGACCGGCGACGTGGCTCGGCCCACCATCTCCAGATCGGCCACCAGTTCCATGACCTGACCTGAGGGAGTTTCGAACTGAATGGACTCGCCCTGGCCGACGCGCTCCCCCTTCGACACCCGGCGGACGGGAAATCCGTAGTTGAGGACGCGGCGCTCGAATTCCTCGAGATCGTCATCACGGTCGACCTTGAAGGACATGAGGTCGAAACCAACCCGGGGACCATAGATCAGCCGGAGCGAATGGTGGTTGGGCTCATCCCAGCACTTGAGGTAGACGGAGTTCTCGTCACGCTCCGTTTCCAGCATGCCGATGACTTCTGTGTAGTACGCCGTCGCGAGGTCGAGGTCGGTAACGGTCACATCGACGTGTGCCAACCGCTGCATGCCCATAAAACATCCGCTCCTTTGTGGGGCAGCCCACACCGTGGCTGACCTGGAGCAGACCGTAGAAGGAAATTGTCCCGCATGTAAGTACGCCGTCCCATCTAGCGGAACAGTCGCTGCTAGCCTCACGCCCCATGACCGAGCACGCCGGTCCCGAGCAGATGCGCTCCGCCATGGCCGAGTACGTCCAGGCCGTTCATGGCGCCTATATCGACGCCGCCAACGCTCTTCCCCCCGGAGATCGCGCTCGATTGCCGCTCTTTGCCGCCAATACGTTCACCGTGATCGTCGCGGGAGCTCGGTATCTCCATGTACTCGCCACCACCGACAAGCTCCCGGCTCCGGCAGGTCCGGAGGTGTCCCTGGAACAGCAGCTCGACGACATGCACTGGACGCTTCGATTCTTCGACCCCGTCATCTCTCCCGGCCTCGGCCTCATCGACGAAACACTCGAACCGGCCCCCCAAGCGGTTCGCGAAACCCTCGGCATTCGATCGGTCGTCTATCACCTTTCCGTCCCGCCGGGCAGTGGGCTGTCTGCCCACCACGCGCAACACGCCGGCACCGGACTTGCGCATTCGCAGGCAGCCGCCGATCGGGACTTCACCACGATCGCACAACTTCGCCCCCGAGAAGGTTCCCTGGTGTCGGAGATGTATCAGGCCCATGTCAACGCCATGCCGAATGCCGCACGACTCCTCGCCGGTGCGCTGACAGGCACGACAGTTGCCGCGGACGACGTCGATGATCTCGACGTCATTCGACGCAACACGCTCGCGATTCTCCGGAGCGCGGAGCAATGACCGACACCCAAGAGCGACCCCAACGTGCACACTCGACGCTTTCCAGCGTCGCGAACGCTGCACGTCTTCTCAAAGAATTCAGCAAGGGAAATCGAGAACTCGGAGTCACGGAATTATCGCGGCGACTCGGAGTGGGAAAGAGCACGGCACATCGACTCGTCAACACACTCACCGAGGAGCGATTGCTCGAACAAGATCCCGACACCGGTGCCTACCGTCTCGGGTTGGCCATGTACGAACTTGGAACATCCGTCTACTGGCACACCGACCTTCACGAGGCCTGCACACCCGTCCTAGAGCAGTTGCGGAACGCATCGAAGGAGACGGTCCAAGTTGCGGTACTCGACGGCCGCGAGGTTGTCTACGTCGAACGCAGAGAGAGCCCGCAAACACTGCGACTCTTCGGCCGCGTGGGTCACCGGAACGATGCCCACTGCACCAGCACCGGCAAGCTGCTACTGGCATGCCTATCTGCCGAAGAACTCGATACAAGGCTTCGAGGCTGGCGACTTCCCTCGAAAACCCCACACACCATCACCACTATCGAAGGCCTGCGCCGCGAGCTGCACGTCATCCAAGGACAGGGCTGGGCTCAGAACATCAACGAGGCCGAGATGGGTGTTGGGTCTGTGGCAGCACCCGTGCGCAATGGTTTCGGCGACGTGGTCGCGGCCGTCTCTATCGCAGGACCGGTGCAGCGCCTCGGCGGCGAATCACTCAAACGTTTCGCACGCCCATGCATCGATGCCGGATTGGCAATAAGTCGACGTCTCGGGTACCGAGACAGCAAAGGAGGAAGTCAGTGACGTCACTTGACCGGCAGCAAGCGAAGGATTTCGCCGACGCCCTGCATGAGGCTCGTCGCACTCGAACGCCCATCGACCCGCTCACCGAGCACATGCCGGATCTGGGCATGGAGGACGGCTACGCCGTTCAACAGTTGCTCGTGGAACGACTCGTCGCCGATGGGGAGGTGATCTCCGGCTACAAGCTCGGCCTCACCTCTGCTCCGATGCAGCGCCTCCTCGGTGTCAACCAGCCGGACTTCAGCCCGATTTTCGCTAGCACCGTGCACGAAGACGGAGCGGACATTCGCGTCGATGCCTTCATCGCACCTCGAGTGGAGGCGGAGATTGCGGTGACACTGGACTCCGAGCTATCTGGTCCCCACTGCACCGCAGCTGACGTCTATCAGGCCACGCGCGGCCTCACCGCTGCTATCGAGATCGTGGACTCACGTATCCGCGATTGGAAGATCACGATCGCCGACACCGTTGCTGATTTGGCGAGCAACGGGGCCATTGCCCTCGGCAGTCGGGTCATCCCTCTGGATTCTGTGGACCCGCGGCTGATCGGAATGGTGTTCACCAAGAACGGAGACGTTGTGGCAACGGGAGCTGGCGCCGCGGCACTCGGAGATCCACTCGCCGCCGTCGCCTGGTTGGCGAACACCCTCGCGCCCCTCGGAGCACACCTACCGGCCGGCAGCGTCATCATGACCGGAGCACTGCATGCCATGGTTCCCATCCAGGCGGGCGATACGTTCCGAGCCGAGTTCGATCACTTGGGACCCATCACATTGAAAGTCGTCGGAGAGGAGGAGTAGATGGCACAGCGATGCGCAATCGTCGGCTCCGGGAACATCGGCACCGACCTGATGTACAAGATGCTGCGCAGCGACACGTTGGAGCTCGTCGCTCTCGTTGGCATCGACCCCGAAAGCGACGGCTTAGCTCGGGCGAAAGACAACGGGATTGAGGCTCCGCACTCGGGACCTCAGTGGGTTCTCGATAACGCCGCAGACATCGACATGGTGTTCGACGCGACCAGCGCCTACGTCCATATGCGCCATTACGCGGACTACGCCTCCGCGGGCATCACCGCAATCGACCTGACACCAGCGGCTCGCGGTCCTAAGGTCATCCCGCCCGTCAACTTGTACGAGCATCTCGATGCACCGAACATCAACATGGTGACGTGCGGAGGCCAAGCCACCACACCCATGGTGTACGCCATTCGTCGCGTCATCGAGTCGCTTCCTTATGCCGAGATGGTCTCGACCGTGGCAAGTCGATCAGCCGGACCAGGAACCCGCCAAAACATTGATGAGTTCACCAAGACCACATCGACTGCCCTTCGGGAGATCGGCGGCGCAACGAAAAGCAAAGCCATCATCATCCTCAACCCGGCAGAGCCGCCCATCTTGATGCGCAACACGGTCTTTGCCGGCCTGCCCGAAGGATCAGACCATGAAGCCGTGCTCGATTCCGTTCACGAAATGGTCGATGAAGTCGCGCGCTACGTCCCCGGCTACCGGCTGAAGAATCCCCCGGTAGTGGAGACCGGCCCCTTCTTCACACCGGGTGGGGAGGTTCCTCATCGGGCCGTCGTGCTCCTGGAGGTGGAGGGTGCCGGTGACTACCTGCCGACCTACGCCGGCAACCTCGACATCATGACCGCCGCCGCGATGCGCGTTGGTGAAGCCATTGCGACCGCGAAATCGAAGGTGCCGGCATGACGAATTCATCGGTTGACTACCGCCTTATCGACTCCACATTGCGCGATGGCTCGCACGCCATCAGCCATCAATACGACGAAGACAACGTCATCGCCATCGTCAGAGGTCTCAGCGCCGCGGGTGTGCAGGTCATCGAAATCGCCCACGGTGACGGCTTGGGCGGCTCAAGCTTCAACTACGGGTTCTCGAAGGTCGACGAGAAGGAATTGATCGCACGCGCATGCCAGGAAGCCGGCGACTCGACCATCGCATGCCTTCTACTACCGGGAGTTGGCCTCGCCGACGATCTCAAAGATGTCAAGGAGCTCGGTGTTGGGATGGCACGAATCGCAACCCACTGCACCGAAGCCGACATCAGTGAGCAGCACATTCAGATGGCCAAGAAGCTCGACATGGAAGCCATTGGGTTCTTGATGATGGCACACATGAACTCGCCCGAAGGCCTCGTCGAGCAGGCGTTGTTGATGCAGTCGTACGGGGCCGACGCCATCTACATCGCAGACTCTGCCGGAGCGATGACCACAGAGGACGTGCAGCGACGGGTGAGTGCCTTGGTGAAGGCCCTCGACATCCCGCTCGGGGTCCACGCGCACAACAATCTCGCGATGGCAGTGTCGAACTCGATCGCGGCCTACGAGGAAGGGGCCGCGAACCTCGACGGAACGAGTGCAGGCCTCGGCGCAGGCGCAGGTAACTGCCCGACCGAGATTCTGGCCGCGGTCTCGAACAAGTACGGAATCGAGACCGGTGTCGATGCGCTGAAGCTGATGGACGTGGCCGAGGAAGTGGTGCGGCCGATCATGCCTCGGCAACAGGTGATCGACCGGGCCGGACTGATTCTGGGTTACGCAGGCGTCTACGGCTCGTTCCTGCTGCATGCCCAGAAAGCAGCCGAGCGTTATGACGTCCCGCAGGCGGAAATCCTCATGGAACTGGGGCGTCGCCAAGTCGTGGGGGGACAAGAAGACATGATCATCGACGTTGCGTTGGAACTAGCCCGAAAGCATGCGGAGGCGAACGAATGAACAAGACAGAGCTGGCCGAGCGGCTGATCCAAGCCGCGTCCGATCGGGTCGCCACCACTCCCCTGACCGACGACTTCCCCGACCTGGACGTCGATACGGCATACACGATTCAGGACTCAGTCGTCGAGGCTCGACGGGCGTCGGGTGCAGTGATCGTAGGGGCGAAGCTGGGCTTGACAAGCAAGGCGAAGCAAAAGCAGATGAACGTGGACGAGCCGCTCTACGGCTGGCTCAGTCACGACATGCACATCGACACGGGCGAACCTTTGGTCTGTGATCGATTCATCCAGCCGCGTTGCGAACCCGAGATCGCCTTTCTTCTCGCCGAGGACCTATCCGGTCCGGATGTCTCGGCTGCGCGGGTAATCGCGGCGACGCAGTTGGTGTTTCCAGCGATCGACGTTTTGGATTCTCGCTTCGCGGGCTACTCCTTCACTCTGCCCGATGTGGTCGCTGACAACTCTTCGTGCGCCGGTTTCGTTCTCGGTGGGCAGGGGTCGAGCCCGACGGAATTCGACATGCGCTTGACCGGCTGCGTCTTCGAGAAGAACGGGTCGTTGGTCGCGACCGCATCGGGAGCCGCGGTTCTCGGTCATCCGGCCGCAAGCGTTGCGTGGCTCGTGCGCAAGTTGGCCGAACGTGGTCAAGGGCTGACCGCCGGTCATATCGTCCTGGCCGGCTCCATGACCGAAGCGGTGGCGGTCGAACCCGGTGACGTCGTCACCGCGAGCTTTGATCGGCTGGGCACCGTCGAAATTTCGTGCATTTAGGAGGACACATGCCGTTTGTGCAGGTAACCATGATTGAGGGACGAAGCGACGAACAAAAGCACGCCCTCATGGCGAAGATCACCAGTGCTGTCGAGGAGGCCGTGGGCGCGAAGCGCGAAAGTATCCGCGTCGCAATTTACGAAGTCTCACCCGATGACTGGTCCATTGGCGGGGAGCCCATCTCCAAGCTTCGGCCGTGATGTCACCGTGTGGATGACCGTCGGCCCCGTTTCAGAACTCGCCACAGACGCGCCCAACGCGCGGCTGATCGGCGGTCACTCTGTGCTGCTGTCCTATCGGAACTCGTCCTGGTGGGCCATCGCCAACATCTGCCCGCATCGAGGTGAGGTACTCAGTGACGGCCTGGTGCAGGGTGACTGCGTCACGTGTCCCGGGCATTTCTGGCGCTTCTCCCTGACCGACGGTGTGAAACAGGGAGATGAGCGCGTGCGGGTGGCGACCTACCCGGTCCGGGTGGTCGACGACGTCATCGAGGTCGAGGTGCCTGATCCCGAGCCGGCACAGAGTTTGCGCGAGATCCTGCTGGCCCATGCGCGGGCCGAAGATACGCACGACTGAACTCCCCGGAGTTCTACGCCCCGTCGTCTCCGTCGATCTGCATGACGACCGCCTTCGGCTCGGTGAAGAACTCTCGACTGAAGTCTCCGCCTTCACGGCCCACTCCGGAGTCCTTCACACCCCCGAAGGGGGCCCGTAGATCACGGATGAAGAAACAGTTCACCCACACCGTCCCGGCGTTCAGCTTCCGTGCGACCCGATGCGCGCGATGCACGTTCTCGGTGAAGATCATCGCGTTGAGTCCGTACCGGGAGTCGTTGGCCATGGCAATGACGTCGTGCTCACTGGAAAACGGATGCACAACGACAACGGGGCCGAAGATTTCTTCGCGGCATACCCGAGCGTCGGCGGGTGCGTCGACGATGACGGTGGGTTTGACGACCCAACCGTCACCGACTCCCCCGGTCAGCACTCGACCGCCATCTTCCTCGAGTGTCTGAAAGTAACCCAACTCCAAGCTGACCGGAGTCAAGTTCGCCGCTGCGGCACCGGCAATCACTTTCCCCGTCGAGCTATCCCCGGTGAAGGTGATCCGGTCGACACGTTGGTCATGCGTCAGTGCTTCTCCCACGGAATCGGGGCCGTAGCCATGAACAACGTTGAAAACGCCCGCAGGGATCCCAGCCTCTGCAGCCAACCGAGCCCAGATGGTCGCGGAAACCGGGGTGTCTTCTGCAGGCTTCAAAACAACGGTGTTTCCCCACGCGAGCGCAGGAGCGACCTTCCAGGAACTCAACATCAAGGGGAAGTTCCACGGGGAGATCGCGACCACAACCCCAGCGGGGCCGAACTCCGAGTAGGCGTGGTGCCCGGAATCCATCGGATAGGTATCCGCTGCGGACATCCGCGCGTGATCGGCGAAGAAGCGCACATTCCATGCACTCCGCTCCACATCGTGTCGAGCCTGGCCGATGGGCTTGCCCATATCGCGAGTGTCCGCGCGTGCGAGCTCATCGATGTTCTCCATCAGCAGATCGGCCATTCGATGCAGAATCACTTGCCGTTTTGCGAAGCCCATGCCGGACCACACGCCGGAGTCGAAGGCCTCGCGGGCAGCAGCCACGGCGCGCTCAGCATCGGCGGACGATCCCAGGGCGACGCGCGCCCATGGCTGTCGCGAGTACGGGTCGATGTCCAACATCTCTTCACCGTCGATCGATGGGACTTCTTCACCACCGATGAAATGACCGAAAAATTCCATGTGCGCATTATCTCGCCAGCGCGGTCGGTGCGTCGATTCGGTTCCACCGATCGGGACAGACCCAGCGCACCGCGACAACGCGGCGCTCGTGTCGATCACACCGGCGTTGTGCCACCTCGAAGCCACGGAGGAACCAGCTCATCGGGAAAGCCCTGCATGGTTACCGGTTTCAGGAAGCGATCGATGGCCTGGGCGCCCACCGACGTGAATATCGGATTCATCGTCGCCGGATGCGGGCCGCCGTGGTGCATGGCTTCAGACACCGCGACTCCCGTCGGCCAACCGTTGAAAATGATTCTTCCCGCCGAATCCTGGAGTTCGTCTACGAGACGCTTCACGACCACGCGGTCTCTTGCGTCGTCTTCGGACGCATGAATCGTCGCGGTGAGGCTGCCGGGAGTCTGCTGCGCCCAGTCGACAAGGTCACTATCGCTGTCGCAGGTGACGATCACGATCAGTGGACCGAAGCACTCGTCGGACAGCACCGACCATGACTCTTTTAGTTCCTCATGGTCGATGACGAGCACAGCTGCCGATCCGTCCGACTCATCTGTGCTGCTCGCATTCGCGAATGTCGCGCGAGAAGTGCTGTTGTCTATCATCTCGCTTCGCCGCTGCCGATAGCCGGCCGCGATGGCCTCCGTGAGCATGGGCGCCGGTGCA
>RGQW01000060.1 GCA_010029945.1 Actinomycetota bacterium
CTTGTCGCGGACGCACGCCCCCGAGGTCGATGCTGGCCAGCGGGCGGTGATTGATCACCGTGACGGGCCGCTCCTGGTTCTCGCGGGCCCCGGTACCGGCAAAACAACCACAATCGTCGAATCTGTTGTGGGGCGCCTGGAGGCAGGGCAGTCCGCAGAGGAAGTCCTGGTGCTGACCTTTGGTCGGCGCGCGGCCGGCGAGGTTCGGGACCGGATCGCAGCGCGCATCGGTGGTGGCCTGCTCCCCACGGTCGCCACCTTCCATTCGTTCGCCTATGGCCTGGTTCGTGCGCACGCCGGCGCTGAGCAGTACGTCGATCCGCCGCGCTTGTTGTCCGGAGCCGAGGAGGATCTGCGGATCCGCGAATTGATCATGGGGAGCCTGGAAGACGGCACCATCGCCTGGCCGCAGGATCTGCAGGAAGCCATCGCTACGGAGGGTTTCGCCGCCGAGGTGCGGGCCCTCGTCGCACGCATGCGCGAGCGAGACATCACTCCTGCCCGGCTACGGGCACTGGCAGCGGAGCACGCTCGTCCGGAGTGGAACGCCGTCGCGGATATCGCGGAGCAGGAAGAGGACGTGATGGTCCTTCACAACGTCATGGACTACGCCGAGTTGATGCGCAGAGCCGTGCTCCTAGCCGGCGATGAGTCGGTGCACCGGCAACTTCACGAGCGCATCACTGCGGTCTACGTCGACGAGTTCCAAGACACCGACCCTCTTCAGGTCGAGTTTCTGCGTCGCATAGCAGGGCCGGGATGCTCGGTGGTGGCTGTTGGTGACCCGGATCAGGCGATCTACGCGTTCCGCGGAGCCCAGGTGCAGGGATTCCTCGACTTCCCGGACACGTTTCGACAGCCGGGGGGACAACCCGCGCCGGTGATCGCGCTGCGCACCGTGCGCCGCTACGGATCGGTGATCGCCGACGCGGCCCGGGCTGCCCTGGCACCACGAACGCTCGGCACCCTGCCGGTCGATGCGCAGCGCGACCATCGCAGTCCGGAATTTGTCGACCACGACCCGTCGATGCAGGGGTCCGTCCGCGTCCTGTCGTGTCCCACGCATTCCTCCCGTGACGCACACATCGCCGAACAGATTCGCTCGGCCCACGTGCACGACCGCCTTGCGTGGCAGGACATGGCGGTTCTGGTTCGATCCGCGGACGATCTCGCGGGTGTTGAGCGCGCCTTGTCGGTGGCCGGAGTTCCTGCGTCCATCACCGCCGACGAGTTGCCGCTGCACGAGGAGCCGGCGGTTGCGGTGCTGCTCACCCTCATCGAGATCGCCGCTCGGCCTCGAACAGCGACTCCCGAGCGGATCGAGGATTTGTTGCTCGGCCCCATCGGTCGTATGGATGTTTCGGACCTTCGACGATTGGGCAGGGCGCTGCGCGCGCAGCGTCGCGACGCGGGCGAGCCTGTGCTGCCGGCGCGAGAGCTCGTCGCGGACCTTGTGCTTGGTCGTGACGCCCCGCCCGCCGGCATCGATTCAGCCTCCGCTCTTGCGGCGAGCGTCGATCGAGTGCGAGACGTTCTCGCTGCAGTGCGTGAAGGCGTTTCCGGTGGGGCATCGATTGGTGAGGTGCTGTGGGTCGCCTGGACCGGCGGCTCGAGTCCGCACGGCTGGCCGGAGCGTCTGCGCGCCGCGGCGCTGGGTGGCTCGGCGAGCGCCCACCACGATCTCGATGCTGTCATAGCGCTGTTCGCTTCAGCCGAGCGTTTGAGTGAGCGCTACCGCGGCGTCTATGCGGTCACCACGTTTCTCGACACGTTGCGCGATCAGGCCATCGCGTCGGAGTCGATCACCGAGTCCTCCCACGCCCGAGTGGAGCGAGAGTCCATGGTCCAGATCATGACCGTGCACCGGGCCAAGGGGCTGGAATGGAAACGGGTGTGGATCACCGGACTCGAAGAAGGTCGGTGGCCGAACGTGCAACCCCGCGGATCCTTACTCGGGGTCGAGGAACTCGCCTCGGCAGATCGGGTGGCCCCGGATCTGATGCGCGAGGAGCGCAACCTGCTTTTCGTGGCGATGACCCGTGCCCGCGAGCAGGTCACCCTGCTCCCTGTCGACTCGGCAGACGAGGGAGCAGATCGACCGAGTCGGTTCATCGCCGACGTGATCGGGACGAATCTCACTAACCCACGCCACGACGACAACCCACGCCACAACGACGAGGGTCACTCGCCGGGGATAACCGTCGAAGCCCTGCCGCACCGCGGTGACGTGATCACTAGTTGGAGCCAACTGGTGGTCGATTGCCGGCGCGCGTTGATGGACACCGACAGCTCGGCCGACACGCGACGGCACGCAGCATCGCTCCTGGCTCGCATCGCCACCCTTCGTGACCGATCGGGCGCGCCGGTGATCCCTTCCGCGGATCCGGCCAACTGGTGGGGCATGAACGACGTCAGCGAGGGGCCTCGTCCGCTGCGGGCCCCCGATGAGCCCATTGCGCTGTCCGGATCCTCGTTGGATGCGATCCGGCAGTGCTCGATGAAGTGGTTCCTCGACCACGAAGCGCACGCCGATGTTGTTCGCTCGAGCGCGACGGCATTCGGGAGCATCGTGCACGCGATTGCCGACCACGTCGCGCGCGGAGAGATCCCCGAAGACCTGCGCTCCATGGAGGCTTTTGTTGATCGGGTGTGGAGCGAGGTCGACTTCGACGCACCGTGGCGTTCGGTGTCCGAACGAACCGAAGCCCGTCACGCCCTCGAGCGATTCCTGATCTATCACCAGGCGCGTGAGAGAACCTTCCTTGACAGTGAGCGCTACATCGAATCTGATCTTGACGTCCCCAGCCCCGGAGGAACCCCGGAGTCGGTGCACCTGCGGGGCTACCTCGATCGCATCGAAGAAGACGATGATGGTCGACTGGTAGCGATCGACTTCAAGACATCCTCGTCGAGTCCCACGAAGAAGGAGACACAAGAACACGGTCAATTGGGGGTGTATCAACTCCTGCTGCGCGACGCGTACGAGGCAGGGGACGGCGCCCATCACGACGTGGGCGGCGCTGCACTTGTTCAGCTGCGCATGAACGCGGGCGCGAAGGATCCAGGGCCGAAACAGCAGATGCAGTTGCCGCTGACCACCGAAGCCGCCGATGACCCTCGTGGGCTGGACGGGCCGGGCGGGCTGGACGAACTCAGCGGTGTGACGTGGATCGAGCGCGCTCTTGGCGAGGCCGCGAACACCGTTCGGCGTGAACGCATCGAGGCGCGGCCTGGCAAACACTGCACGTTCTGTGACTTCGCTGGTCTGTGCCCGGCCAAGACGCCCGAGGTATCTGTCATCGATTTAGTGGGGGATATCAACGACGTTTTGGACGTTGGCGGTGACGACGAGTGAGCGGCGACAACGTGAGCGGCGACAACGTGAGCGACAAGAACGTGAATAGCGCCTCGGCGAATCACGGCTTGCCTTCGGACATGGACCGAGGCGGGCTCGATGCGGTCCTCGGTTTCCACCTGAGCGATAGCCAGTGGGAAGCCGTCAGCGCGCCGCTTGCTCCAGGAGTGATCGTCGCGGGGGCTGGCACCGGAAAGACGACGTCAATGTCGGCGCGCGTGGCCTATCTCAGCGCGATCGGTGCGGTGGATCCCGATCGCGTCCTGGGTCTGACGTTCACGAACAAGGCTGCGTCCGCACTCGTTGCGGCCATCCGGTCACAAGTTGCCTCCGTCGGCTTTGCCGAGGCGGAGCCTTCGGTCTTCACCTACAACGCGTTCGCCGCGCGGGTGGTGACGGACTACGGATTGCGCATCGGTCACGAGCCCAAAGCCACGTTGTTGACAGACGGTCTTCGCTACCAACATGCCTATCGAATGGTGTGTTCACTTCATGACGACGAGGTGGGTGAGGGTCTGGCTCGGATGGGTCGCCGCCCGATGGATGTCACTGATCTCATGCTCCGCCTCGATAGCGAATTGAGTGAACTCGCTATCGAGCCCCACCGCGTCGTCGAACACGATCGCGCACTGATCGCGCAGCTCGATGTTCTCGGTTCCGGGCGCGGAATAGCACGGGAGATCGCCGAGAAGGCGCAGGACCGAATGATGCTCGCCGCACTCATCGAGCGGTGGCGCGAGTACAAGACCACCCACGATCTGTGGGAATACATCGATCAGGTCCGGCTCGCTCAACGCATCGTCGACCAATTCCCCGACACCATCAGCGACATCCGCTCCCGCTTGGACATCGTGTTGTTGGACGAGTACCAAGACACATCCATCGCGCAACGACAGTTACTGCAGACGTTGTTCGGGGAAGGATTTCCCGTCACCGCCGTGGGCGATCCGTGTCAGGCTATCTACTCCTGGCGTGGCGCCAGCGTGGACAACATCGAGTCCTTCCCGCAGCATTTTCCGCGCACCGACCAGCGCCCCGCCTCGCGGTATTCGCTCGCCGAGAACCGGCGCTCCGGACCGGCTGTCCTGCATGTGGCCAACGAGATCTCCACAGAGCTGCGCGCCGAACACGCAGGAGCCGATCCGCTGATACCCCCCAGCGACGCTTCACCGGCGCGGGTGGACGTCGGATTGTTCGACACCATCGAGACTGAGGTGGAGTTCCTCGTCACGCAGGTGAGTGAGGTCCACGCCGCAGTCGAGAAGCGACGGGCATCGGCTGGCGGAACTGATGAGTCGATCGCGGTCTTGTGCACAACGGGGAAGAACATCCGGCGCGTAGATCGAGCGCTGCGAGCGCGGGGGATTCCTACCCGGGTGACCGGAGCGGCTGCCCTGCTGGCAGATCCTGCGGTCGCTGACACGCGGGCGCTGCTCGAAGTGGTGCACGAGCCGACAGCGAACACATCGCTGGTGCGCCTGTTGGCAGGGGCCCGCTGGCGGGTGGGCGCTCGGGACCTCGCGGTGTTGGGTGAGCGCGCGTACGCGCTCGCCGGTGGGCATGGTCGACGCGACACCGACTCCATCGATGACGATCTCAACGATGCCGTTGCCGGGAGCGACGCGGTTGATGTGACCGCGCTTGCCGACGCGCTCAGCGATCCCGGGCCGACCGAGCACTACTCACCACGCGCCATCGAAGCGTTCGCGGAGGTGTCGGACTTGGTGACGCGGATGCGTGCGCACACCAGCGAGCCGATCAGCGATTTCATCGCCCGCGCTGTTCGTGAACTCGGAGTTGACGTTGAGGCCGCACTCGCCGACCCGAGTGGAACATCGACCTCGGCGCTTGACGACTTCCACGCTCTGGCTGCGTCCGTAACGGAAATCGACGGCCGCGTGAGCCTGGGAGGGTTTCTCACGTGGCTGCGTGACGCCGAACGATTCAACGTCACCATTTCCCACACCCGACCGCGGGTCCCGGGGGCCGTCGAGTTGATGACCGTATTCGCCGCCAAGGGGCTGGAGTTCACCCACGTGTTCGTCCCGTTCGTCTCGGAGAAGGCTTTCCCCGGGGGTAGGTCCCGGGGCCGCTGGCTCACTAGCCCGGGAGTGGTTCCGTGGCCGTTGCGACGCGATGTTCCCCCGCACCTCGCCGTCTTCCCCGACGCTGATGGGGAATCAATCAGTAAGCAAAGCGATAAGTACGCCGAGGATCTTCGCGCTCTGGAGGAGCGCAACAACGAGCGCCTCGCGTACGTCGCACTCACGCGTGCCGAGGAGTCACTGACCGTCACCGGGCATTGGTGGGGCGCCGGGCACAGCACCCCCCGCGGGCCGCATCGCTTCCTGCAGCAGATCCGAACCGCGGTCGAATCCGCTGATCCGGACCTGTGCCGGGTAGTGATGTGGGCGCCGGCGCCACCCGACGGCGCCGACAACCCGATCACCGGTAGTGGGGGCGTGCCCTGGCCGCAGCCGGTCGTCCCTTCGTTGCGCGTAGAGCTGACGCAGGCTGCGGCGGCGGTGCAGGCCGCGAACACCACCGAACCGATCGCCATGACCGAATCGCTGTCCCTGAATGAATCCAGTGGCGGTGGCGAAACCGCGGAGGAACAGCGGGTGCGCGTGTGGCATGAGACCTACGAAGCCTTGATGGAGGATCACCGGCTCGACCAGGTCGACGAACACGTCGTTCGGCTCGGTGAGCACGTCGGTGCGACGACGTTCCTGCGCGCACTGCACGATCCGGATGCCGTCGCCCTTGATCTGCTGCGGCCGATGCCGCGTCAACCGTCGCGGGCTGCCGCGCGGGGTGTCGCATGGCACGCGTGGGTCGAAACCATGTTCGGCCAGCAGTCGCTGATGGCCGTCGATGATCTCCCCGGGGCCGCCGACGAAGACATCGTTTCGGACGAGCAGTTGGAGAAGTTGAAGAAGGCGTTCGCGAACACGCGGTACGCAGGGCGCGAGCCGGTAGGCGTCGAGCGTGGCTTCTCGGTGGTCCTCGGCGGCCGGGTTATCAACGGCCGTATCGACGCCGTCTTCGCCGAGGGAGACCGGTTTGAGGTAGTGGATTGGAAAACGGGAGGAACCGCATCAATCGACCCCCGCCAGTTGGCCATCTACCGTCTCGCGTGGGCCCAGATCGCAGGCGTCTCGTGGCGAGACGTCGATGCCGCGTTCGTGATGGTGGCGACAGGGGATGAGGTTCGCCCGGACACCGACGCGGAGGTCGAGTCCCTCCTCGCGCTCGACTAACGCTCGACTAGCGCTCGTCAGTCTCCGGAATCGCCACCGGATCGATTGGCGCACCACGCGTGGGCTGTCCCTGCGTTGCACCCTCGATGATTTCCTCGCCCGCCTCCTCGGTGGGAGTGCGACGCGTGCCCACGAGACCTCGCATCCACTCACGGGCCGGCTCTTCGACCACCTTCCACATCAGCCATGCGATGACGAGGGCACCAACGATCAGCACCACGACCCCGGCGGCATACAACGCACCCGACTCGATCCCGGCAACGTTCATCCCCGCCCGCCACAACCCCATCCACACCAGGTGGGTCATGTAGAGGGAGTAGGAGACGAACCCACCGAGCACCAGCGTGCGGGTCGAGAGAGCCCGCGCCACACCCGAGCGAGCAAGAGCCAAGGCCCCGATCCACGCGACCAGCAGCGGTACGAGCGCGAGATGGAAATACGGCGGCAGGGGTTCTGCATCCGGGTTGACGGCGTTCGCCGGCGGTTGGGCCGCCGGAAGCCACGCGAGGAACACCGCCCCCGCAACGACTAGCGCGGGGAGTATGGCGGACAACCACGCGGCCGGGGTGTGTATGCGTTCGCGTTCCGACAGTCGCTGGACGATGAGGTAGGTCAGAGCTCCGGCGGTGAATTCCGTGGCGATGCGGTAGGTCGAACCCCAGTTGTTCGTGTAGTAGGGATCGGACGTGCCCAATCCGTAACCCACCAGCGGTGCGAGGACCGCGAACCACGCGATCACCAAGACGAACGTTGGAACCTTCTTGTGCATCCTCCACAAGATCAGCACCAGCACGGGGAACACGAGATAGGCAAGCCATTCCATCGACAACGACCATGCGACGAAATTCCACCCGCGTTCGGGGTTAGGTCCCCACTCTTGAATCAACAGAAGGTTCTTGATGAAGTCGATCGGGTTCCACCAGTCACGATCGATGTCCTCACCCAGAATGCGGGCTTGCGCGAAAACCGCGAGGCCGGCAACGACGAGCATCACTAGGTGCACCGGATAGATCCGGGCTAAGCGCAGCCACCAAAAGCGCAGCGTTGTGCTCCCGCGAATCGATGAACCCATGCGCGTGAGGTAGGTGTGGGTCAGGATGAAACCGGACAGCGCGAAGAACAGGTCTACGCCGAGGCGACCAACCCGCATGACGTCGCCCATGACCGGTATCGACAACAGGCCGAGAACGTTGAACGGCCCCTGCAAGTGGTAGGCGAACACCCAGAACGCGGCCACGAAGCGAATCCCCGTCAACTGGCGGATGAACACGCTCACGCCGACACCCTAGGCTCGCCTCCATCGTTAGTGGGGAGATCTCGTGCGAATGTCGGATCCGCAGTGGTGGCTGCTGGACGATCTCGTGCTCGCACGCTCCGCGATCGACCGGGCTGCCGAGCGACGAAGCGACCAGGCATGGGTAGAGGGCGCCCGCGTTGATCCATCGAGTCGATTCGTCCGCGTGCACCAGGGCACCGCGGCCATCCACGGGGATCGACTCGCCCTCGATGCCTCCGTTCCTGAGCATGTCCCGACGTCGCTGCTGGGAATCGACGACAACGGTGTCGCCTATTTCTGCGCGCACTACGACGAGGCTCCCGCGCTAGCCGACTCTCACCAGTGGGCGGACCTTCGCATGTCGGGCTCCCGCCTCGATGCCATGGATGCCGGATTGATGGTGGCGTCGGTGGCGCTGGATAACTGGTCGCGTAACCATCGGCACTGTCCCCAGTGCGGAGGGGGTTTGTTGTGGCGCGATGCAGGGTGGTCGCGGTATTGCTCCGTTGATGATTCGTCGCACTTTCCGCGCACCGACCCTGCGGTCATCGTCCTGGTCCGCGACGACGATGATCGCGCACTCCTCGGCCGCCAGGTTCGCTGGGAGCCGACGTGGTTCTCCACGCTCGCGGGATTTGTCGAGGCGGGAGAGTCTGCCGAAGCAGCAGTCCGACGCGAGGTGGAGGAGGAGTCGGGTGTGCGCATCGGCACTCGGCCGGAGGATCTGCAGTACCTCGGTAGCCAGCCCTGGCCTTTCCCGGCCTCGCTGATGCTCGGCTATCACGCGTTCGCTGCTGATCCATCAATCGATGTCGATGGGGAGGAGATCGCCGAGGCCCGGTGGCTCTCGCGAGCCGAGTTGGCACAGGCCTGCGCCACCGGCGAGGTGTCCCTTCCTCCAGCGGTCAGCATCGCTCGCAAACTCATCGAGCGCTGGTACGGCGAGCCGCTACCGGGCGATTGGAGCCGCCCGTTGACGAAGCCGAGTCGCTAGCTCGGTCGGTAACGCCCCGTCGATCGCTTCGACGACACGACGACACGACGTCGCGCCCAGCTCGGGGCAGGCCTCCGGACGACACCCGCGGTATGAGTCACGACTCACGCGAGCCGGGACGTCACATCCGCCAGCGACGGGTTCGTCGCGGTGGATCCATCGGGAAAGACCACGGTCGGCACCGTTTGGTTGCCGTCGTTCTGGCTTTCGACGAAAACCGCGGCATCCGGTGTCTGCTCGATATCCACATCCGTGAAGGAAATATCCGCGTCGGTGAGCTGCGTCCAGGTCGCTGCCGGAACATCGACGGTGGTATTCTGTGCCA
>RGQW01000007.1 GCA_010029945.1 Actinomycetota bacterium
ACAACTGCCAGGGCAAGAATGATGTTCCGGAAGCTCGGCCCAAGAACAGCCGCGATAGCAAGTGCGAAAATCAACTCCGGGATGGCAAGAAAGACATCCACTATGCGCATCAGGAAGTTGTCAACTCGCCCTCCTCGCATCGCCGCCACGCTTCCCACGATCGTCCCGATGACCAGAGTGGAGATAACCACCGTCAAGGACAGTTGCAAAGACAGACGCGAGCCCCACACGATGCCGTAAAGAACGTCTCCGCCCGTCGAATCGGTACCGAGGACATGGCCCGCCTCACCAGGCGGAACGTCAATGTTGGCCCAATCTCGAGGAGACTGATACGGATCCGGCTCGTTGGCGCCCACCAATAGCGGCGCGAAAATCGCCATCAGCAAGAACAAGATGATGATGACAAAACCAATGACAGTCAGTGGATTGCGAAGAACTTCGCGAAAAACCTCAAGACGACGTGCCCACCGCACCGAAGAAGCGCTACGACGTGGAGTCGTGTTCGGATCAACCGAAGAAGAATGCTCACCCATAACCGCGGTCATCCGCCGAGCACCACCCTTCTATCAAGGTACGCATAGGCAATATCCACAGCAAGATTCACGAGCATGAAGATCAGAGCCGTGACGAGGACATAAGCCATGATCGTGGCCTGATCGCCGGAAAGAATTGCGCTCGTGACCCAGGAACCCAATCCTGGCCAGCGGAAGATGAGTTCAACCGCTACGGCTCCCTGAAGCAGGAACCCAAATGACAGTCCAATGACCGTCGCTGTCGGAACAAAAGCGTTACGTCGAGCGTGCTTCTTGACTACCTCGCGCTCCGGTAATCCTTTGGCTCGTGCCGCATCTACATATTCCTCGGACATCGTTTCCACCATGGACGAGCGCATCATTCGAACGATGATCGCCATGGCACCGAAGGCGAGAACCACCGCGGGGAGAATGAGGTGTCGAATGGCGTCCCAAAACGCAGACACGTTGCCGTTCAGAAGTGAGTCAAGTGTGTATAGGCCGGTCGGATGTGTGATGGAGTCAAATATCTCCGGAGTCGATCGTCCGAGCGGAAACCAGTCGAGCCACAGATAGAACGGTATGAGCAGCAATAATCCGAACCAGAAGGTCGGGGTACTCGCTCCGGCGATCGCAAAAAATCTGGCAGCGTGGTCGGGGCCTCGATTTCTTTTCACTCCCGCGATGGTTCCAAGAGCAATCCCACCAAGGATCGCGATCAGCGCTGCGGCGAGAGCCAGCTCTAACGTTGCCGTCATCTTGAGCCCAATGACCTCCGTCACGGGTGCCACGGACACGCCAGACCAACCCAGGTCACCTCGCAGCACCCCTCCCAGCCAGTAGGCGTACTGCACGGGAATCGGCTCATCGAGTCGATACCGGGCTTCTAGTGCAGCCACCTCATCGGGGGTCATATTCGGTGTCGCATAGATGCCAACCGGCGAACCGGTGAAGCGAGTAAGCGTGAACACGATGATGCTGACGCCGAGCATGATCAGCGGCAGCAGCATTAAGCGCCGGATCAGATACTGCCGTACTTGCACGTCAACCTCACAGATCTTGATTCGCAGCGAGGGCCCGAGATTCCACGGACTGCGACGTAAGTTTCTATATTTCCCGAGATCTTGCCGTTGTCAAACGGAGGCACCATCCTCACTTCGTGGCTGCAACCTCCCACCGAATGTCTAGGCGCACTCCGGCGTCCTTCATGAGGTTCATCACGGGGCAACGGGCCTCGACTTCTTCCACCAGCTCGTCAAGTTTGTCTTGGGTACTGCTTGTCAGGACCCGTGCATGCAGTTTCACGGTCTGGAAATGAGGACGTATCGATCGGTCGCCGCTTCGTCCGCGGATGTCAATCGTGGATGCAGCCTCAAAATCGATTCTTTCGTAGGGAAATTCGAACTCGCTCGCGGTGCGCCGAAAGGTCACCGCTTCACAACCGCACAGCGCACCCAGCACGGACTGCAGCGGAGTCGGGCCTGACCCGCCTCCTCCTGCCGCCGAGGGCTCATCGGTTACCTGAACCCCAGCTTCCGCATAGTCCAAGACGGTACGCATTGTTGCGTGAGTTGTGCCGGACACGTGCCTGCGGCGAATGAACTCGCCTTGCGGCTCTTCAAAACTCATTGCGGATCCAATCCATCTGTCACATCGGCGTTCTCACTGTGGAGTTCAACTCCCGCATTTGCTGCTGCAATCAAGAGCAACGTCGCGAAGTCATCTTGCTCGTGGCCATGACCGATGCTGGACTCGACAATGTCCCGAGTCATATTGGTAATGGGCATCGGCACCTCGTGCTTGCGAGCTTCGGCCAGGCCGAGGTCAAAGTCCTTTCGCAGCAAGATGGGAGTGAACGTTGGGTGGAAGTCAAGATTCACCATCGCCGGCGTCTTGTACTGGCTGAAAATGCAACCCATCACGGAATTGTTGATGAAGTCCATCACGGCTTCTCGCTTCACGCCCGCCTTTTCCCCCAGCACAAGGATCTCGGACAACGCTTGCGTGTAGATGCCGAGCAAGAGATTGTGGTAGATCTTCACAAGCCGTGCCGCTTCCCCGTCACCGACATAAGTGACCGATCGACCCAAAGACTCGATCATCGGTTGGACCAGCTGGAAAGTCTCCTCGTCACCACTACAGACAACGCTGAGTTTCCCTGCGGCGACCACCTTGCCATTGCCGGAAACAGGGGCTGCAAAGAAGCGTGTCCCTCGCTCCGCTGCGGCCTCGCGAATCTTCTTGCTGGTCTCCACACTCACCGTTGAGCAGTCCACCACGATCTTGGGAACGGATTCCCCGGTGAGCAGCCCTACCTCTGGGTCGAGCATCACCTGCTCGAGATCCTTCGAGGCGCTCACCATCGAGAACACCACTTCTCGGTGGGCGAGATCGCGCACCGTCTCGCCTACCGACGCACCCTCATCCACGAGAGGCTGGGCCTTGGCAGCGGTCCGATTCCACACTTGGACGTCGTAACCGACTTTCACCAACCGAGCTGCAAGCGGCGCACCCATGTTCCCTAGGCCGATCCAACCCACGGTCATTTGCTGGCTAGACATATCGACTCCCTACGCGTCTTTCGTTATCGAGGCCCGCAACTGCGTGGCCAACCAATCGGCTGTCTTGTATCGATGCTTGGCTGCGACGTTCATGCAGCCGTGATTCCCATCGGGAAGCATCAAGAGAAAACCACCCGTCTCTTCTGCCAACCGCCGTGCACCATCCGGCGGTATTAGTCGGTCCCGAGCACCGAAAATGATCATTAGCGGGCACGCGATGTCGCCGGTGCGACCGACCAAGGACAGATTGCCCGCGTGCTCCCGTCCTTCGTTCTGGTCCGAGAGATGCGATCGGAATGTGAACGTCCTTCGGGTCAACTCAGGGAGTTGATCCCATATGGACTGCCAGTCATAAGGCCCGGCCAGAGCGGCACACGCTTTGATGCGGTGCTCTCCACTCACCATCCTGGGTGCGTAGTAGCCGCCAAGAGATACACCCCAGACACCGATGCGGTCTGCGTCCAGATCCTCGCGAGCCTCCAACCAATCGACAATCGCAGTGCCGACCTCTTCCCAGTTCCCTTGAATGGGAAGGTCGTACTCGCTCTCTCCCTGCCCTGGGCCGTCCACAGCAAGAGTGGCCATCCCTCGATCGAGAAACAGTTGCTCGGTGCTGCGAAGTTCCTCTTTTGCGGAGTCGAGCCCACTGACCATGATGACAACGGGTGGGTTCTTTACCTCACGCGGCTTGCGCAGCACGGCGACCATTTCGCACCCCTTGTACGGGATACCGACCCGCTCGCCTTTCGGAGACAGATACGGAAGGGCGTCCGTCAAGCACCTCACCGCGAGTTCGTGTGTGGATTTCATCTTCTCGGGATAGTCAACAAAGACAAATTTTCCAAAGTGGTAATAGACGGCGGCGGTCCACAGGTGCTGGCCACCGGAAATCGTGCGCCCGTCGGCGATAGCTTCACGACCGAGCTCCTCGAGAACCGACCCCGCTGACACCCATGCGTCTGCCCAGTCTTCCCAGGCGATCACCGAGGACGTCACCGATTGGAAATCCGCGACCGATACCCCGTTGGTGGTGAAACGAGGCGCCCAGTGAGCGATGGCTTCTTTAACAAGTTGATCCTGCTCCACAACACTCACGCCGCCATCACCAATCCTTCCGGGAATTGGTGGATGTCTTCGAAACCATCGTCACTGATGACGATCATCTCTCCGGTTTGCACGCCCGCGGAGTGGCTCGCCGTCGTGACGTTGGGTTGAATCACGATCGCCATCCCCGACGCCAACGTTTCCTCCGGAGTATGCGAAGGAACGCGAGATGGTGATGTCCCGATGGGTGGCAAGTAGCCCATGCCGAGTCCGTGAAAGAGGTCGTCTGTCGTCGTGTAGCCCGCGGCCTCTATCGCGGAACCCGCCGCCACGAGATCGGAACTTGGGACGCCTGGCTTGCAGGCACTTCGCATCGCCGCACGTGTACTCATGGCGGTGGCATGTAGGTCTCGATACCGGTCAGTCATCTCTCCGAGAGAGACGGTGCGAAGGATCTGCCCCGGGTACTCGGGGGCCACTGCCGCACTGAGCTCGAAGGTCACGATCGAGTTTCTTGCCAGAACCCGACCCTCCGGGACCTGACTTGGGACGTCACGATCCGGTGCTGTTGCATCGGTGACGCAGATGTAGCAGATGTGGTCGCGCCCGCCCATACGCGTGTACGTGGAACGTGCTGCTGCGAGCAAGTCCCAGTCCGTGGCACCGGGCACGCATGCTGCGACCAGGGCCCGGGCACCGGCATCGCTCACCGCCGCACCCATGCGCAGAGCGTCGACTTCCTCACTCGACTTACGAACCCGCAGCGCGATGTGAGCCTTGTCGATCGAGATCAACTCGATACCCAACTCCTGAGCCTTCCCACGCACCGCAACGGGCACAGTGCCCAGGGTGGCTATCACGCTCTCCGAGCCCAACAATTCAGACGGCACCGATTCGTCAAGGTCCAGCACGTCCGTGTCATGGACAACCCGCTGCGCATATGGAATGTGATTGTGGAACTGAACCCACATGCGGCAGGAGCCTTGCTCAAGGGAAAGCCACGCCGCACGCGTCACGGCCCAACCGTTGAGGTAAGTGACATGAAGCCCGGATCGGTTCTCTCCAAACGCCAAGACCCGTCGGGCACCCACGGTGTCGGCGATGAGCAGTGTCGCTTCTCGACGCCGCAGATACTCAGTCGAGGAGAACTGGAACTGCTGAATGGTCATGCGTTGTGACCAGTCTTTCCCAAGTACATGGAGGCAACCTCAGGGTTGTCCGCTATGTCTTTTGCATCTCCAATCAGACGCACCTTGCCTTGCTCCATGACCACTCCATGTGTGGCCAGGTTCATGCCGAGCCGGACGTTCTGCTCGATCATCAAAACAGTCCGCCCTTCAGCGGCCATATCGCGGATAACCGATGCAACGGTGGCCACGGATTTGGGGTCAAGTCCGAGCGATGGCTCGTCCATCAGCACGACGGCCGGATCAAGCATGAGGGCTCGGCCGATTTCCACCATGCGACGTTGTCCGCCTGAAAGGTTGCCAGCGTGCTCCTTGGCCCTCTCCTTCACCAGTGGAACCATCTCCGCAACCATGGCAAGCCGCTCCTTGAGCAGCGCGCGGTCACGTCGTATTGCGTAGCCACCCATAAGCACGTTTTCGTGCACACTCATTTCTGGGAAGAGAGCCCGGTTTTGAGGTACCTGGGCGATCCCCGACTTCAAAACTTCACTCGGTGACAGCCCACCGATGTCGCGGCCACCAAAGGTGACGGTGCCACCCTTGGGCTTCAGAAGCCCACTGATGACGCGGAACACCGTGCTCTTGCCAGCCCCGTTCGGTCCAACAATGCAGGTGATCGTTCCCTTGTCGACCGTGAGGTCGACACCTTGAAGAACCAGGCCGCCCCCGTACCCAGCCTCGATGTTGGCCATCGTCAGCACTGACTCACTCATTGCCCACCCCCACCATGTGGTCCGGCCCCAGATACGCCTCAATCACTTGCGGATCGTTGCGAATCTGATCTGGCGTCCCCGACGTCAGAACTTCTCCACCGGAGAGAACGTGCACGGTGTCGCACAGACTCAAGACCAGGGGAATGTTGTGCTCGACAATGAGTACCGTCGTGCCGGCGTCGTTCAAGCGACGAATGACGGTGGCGAGTTTCTCAATCAGGGTCGGGTTGATGCCACTCGCTGGCTCGTCCAACAAAATGATGCCCGGACGCAACATCAAGACCTGAGCGAGCTCGACGAGCTTCTGCTGACCGAAACTGAGTGCTGCAGCGTCTTGCTTCTCGAACTGCGCCAGCCCCATGAAGTCGAGAACTTCTCGTGCGCGCTCCACTTCATCACCGCTGTAGCGACCTGCCACCATCTGGCGAACGCTCGTGGTCTCCAACGGAGCCACCAAGTTGTCCAAGACCGTCATGGACTTGAACAGGCGAGTGATCTGGAATGTTCTCCCGAGACCATCATGAGCCCGCGTCCACACGCGGTCTCGAGTGATGTTCTCGCCATCGAGCAACACCACTCCCTCGTCCGGACGGAATGTTCCCGTCATACAGTTGAACAGCGTCGTCTTGCCAGAACCATTCGGACCGATCAGGCCGGTTATCGACCCCCGCTCAATGGCCATATCCACGTCATTGACGGCAGTAACACCGCCAAACCTCTTGACTATCCCCTTGACCTCGAGGATGTGAGAACTTCCCTCGGACTGTTGACGGGTGCGCGCGATGATCTTGCTGATGTCCACATCTGAGACAGCCGCAATTGACTTCTGATCGATGAAGTTAACCGCGGACTTGGACTCGCGGCGCTTCTTAACGAAATTGCGAATCGTCGGAAGCAGACCCATGGGCATGAACATGACCACGAGAATCAGCACGACGCCCATGATCAAGAGCCGAGCCCGGAACTCCCCGGCCGCAATCGTTCCCACCTCGTTCAGCAACCACACAAGGAAGCCACCGATGACGGGACCCCAGAGTGTTCCTCGTCCTCCCACCAGAGCCGCGAGCACCAAGAACACACTCATCAAGATGGCAACGACCAACGAGGGGGTGACGAATCCAAGGAATTGACCGTAGACAGCACCTGCGAACCCGAAAGGAACGGCACTGAGTGTGTAGGCCGTGACTTTGTACAGGGTCGTGTTGATGCCGATGGATGCAGCCTTACCCTCATCGTTGCGGATGGCGACCAGCCCTGCACCCAAGCGGGATCGCATGATGAAGGCGGAAAGCGCCACCGTCAGCAGCAAAATTCCCAAGAAGATGTAGTAATACGGGGTCGTTGGATTGTCCTTCGCCCATGAAGGCTGCTTGACAATGAAGCCGTCCGACCCGCCGGTCAGCCCTCTCCAGTTGGCGGCAACGAGCATGCCGAGAAGGAGTACTGCGATCGTGATGATGACGAAGGAGTGACTACGGGTACGCAGCACGATCAAGCCGACGACAAGCGCCAACAAGCCCGCTGTCACGGCGCCCAGAGGAGCAAGCCACATGGCATCTATTTCCCATGCTTTGCCCAGGATCGCGCCGGTGTACATGCCCATGTAGAGATAGACGCTGTGCCCGAGGGACACGTACCCGGCCAGGCCGCTGATGAGGTTCCAGCCCGACGCCATGATGGCGTAGAGCATGCAAATGATCAGGACGGACTCTTCGTAGCGGGTATCCGAGGCCAGAATCGGGTAGAGGATCAGCAGGCCTATCAGGATGACAGGAAGGAACCCGGACGGGCGCTTCAGAGCTGCGATCATGCCGCGACATCCTCTCGGGTCTTTTCACCCAACAATCCGTGCGGGCGGAAGAGCAAGATCACGAGAATGGCTCCATAGAAGAAGACCGGAGCCCATTGCGGAACGTAAGCCGAGGCAATCGATTCCGAGATGCCTAGCAACATGCTGGCGATGATCGCGCCAGGAATGCTTCCCATGCCGCCAAGGACGATGATCCCCAGCAACCGGGCGATCCAGTCATACTGCGTTGCTGGATAAACGGGATACATGATTGCCAGCAGCACACCGCCGACTCCGGCGGTCATGGCACCAATCCCGAACGCCAGGGAGGACGCCTTCGTGGCCGAAATTCCGACGAGAGCCGCCCCATCTTTGTTCTGGGCTGACGCGCGCAACGCCCTGCCCGCCCATGACTTTCTCAAGTAAACGTAGATGCCCCCCAGAACCACGACGGCAAGAACGCCGGAGATCATCTGCGGGTACGGAATGACGATTTCTCCGATCTTGAATGACGAGGTGAAGTACGGAGGAGTCACCGACTTGAATTCGTTGCCGAAGACGATGTTCAAGACGCCTTCCATGGCAATCGCAACACCGAACATCAAGAGCACGGTCATGCCGGGCCCCTGAGGCGCGACTCGAACGAGCAGCCCGCGATAGATGGCCCAGCCGATGACAAACATCAGAAGACCCATGACGGGTACCAAAAGCAGGGGCTCGAGGCCGAGCAAGCTCCAAATCTGCCAGGTAAACAGGGCACTGAAGACGAGGAAGGAACCCTGAGCAACGTTCACGACGTCCAGAACGCCGAAGATCAAGGTCACACCAGAGGCCAGAAGGGCGTACACGCCTCCAAGGAGCACTCCAAACGCAATCACTTGCAGAAGGTCCACGCTGCGTCTCTCCTTAGTTGAAATCAGTCACGGAAACTGCTCATGCGATTCGCATGATCGTGACCACCTGTGAGGGGGTCTGGTCCACACGACTTCCCGTGAAGACCAGACCCCCTACGCGGCAGGTCTACTGCCAGCCGGGCTTCGGAACGATCAGCTCGCCACCGTTGGTGGTTGCCACCTCGGGTGCCACGATCTCAACCGTGCCGTTCTGCCACTGGGCGAGCAGGAAGTCGCCCTGCGGACGGCCGATGTCATCCCAGGAGAGTTCACCCAGGATGGTGTCGACCGAGTTGGCGCGGAGCCAGTCGGCGATCGCGGGGTTGTCGCAATCTCCCACCGCCTCAACTGCCGTTTGCAGGACCTCGGCCGCAACGTAGGCGTTGGCCGAGTCTTCTGATGGCACCAGGCCCTCGCCGTTTTGTGCCTGGTACTCAGCAACGAATTCGGCATTGCCCTCTGTTGGGGCTTTCTCGCTCCAGGACACCGCGAAGAAGACACCGTTTTCGTTGCCTTCACCGACACCCTCGACGTACTGCGCGCCGAAGCTCGGTGCAGTTGTCTGGAACATGAAATCAGGGCTGTAGCCGATCTGAACCATGCTCTTGGCGAGACTGATGCCATCTTCGAACACCGAGCCCTGAGCGATCAGGTCCGGCTCTTGTGCAGCGATGGCAGCAGCCTGCGGCTGAAGGTTCGTTGTGCCCTCGGGGTAGATACCGGTGTAGACGGTCTCCACGCCAGCCGCCTCGAGCTGCTCCTGCATGGATTCAATAACCGGCAGGGCGAACGGATCGTCCATCGATACGTACGCAGCCGTCTTCGGCTTTTGATCATCCGGCAACGACGCGATCATGTTGACGAAGGGGTTCGCCTGATCGGGGGCCGTCGCCTGCTGAGCGAAGAAGTAGAACTTCGGCTCCGGCTCGAAGATCTTCGGAGAGCCACCAGCGGGTGCAATCAGCACCATCTCGTTGTTCTCCGCGACCGTAGACGCAGGGAAGTTCAACAGCGACGAGAAGGTACCGAGTAGCAACGGAACCTTCTCTTGCGAGATCAGGTTGTTGTAGTCCGTGACGACCTGCTCCTGGCTGCTGGCATCGTCCAGAACCACCAATTCCACCGGGCGGCCGAGGAGCCCGCCAGCGTTATTGGTCAGCTCTGCCCAGACGTCGTAGCCGCGCTGAGCCTCCTGGCCTGGCTGCGAGAAGTCTCCGGTCAGCGGCAGCGAGATGCCGATGCGAATCGTGTCATCGCCGCACATATCCCCCATGCCACCCGACTCTTCGGTTGTGGATTCCTCCGCAGCCGAATCGTCAGCAGCTTCTTCTTGGGTCTCGCTGCTCTCAGTCGAGTCCTGGGAGTCTGACGCTGTGTCGTCTCCATCTCCCGAACTACAGGCCGTCAAGACCAGACCAGCGACGGCAAGAGACGCCACCGCAGCGCTTACGCGCCCGCGGCGACCCTTTCGGATCCTGGAATTGCTCATAGATAACCTCCGTGGTTGCGCAATCGATTGCGTACGCCGGACTCTGCAATGAATAAGACCCTCTTGTCAACGGAAACCGCCTAATTGAGGCAGATTAGTGACCCTCACCGAACGGGAGAACTCTAGGAGCCTCTTCGGAACCTGGACCTCATGCCCTACGATCTGGCACACGATTGCAGCGAAATCGGGACTTCCCGGGCATTGACGAGAGTGGGCATCGTGGTTCAACGCTTGACCATCGGGCAATTCAGCGATTCGGCGGTTCTCCACGCCATTCGTCATCTCCAGCTTGACCAACGCGAGGGTCTGGAATTGGTCGCGACCCGAGTGCCCTCTTCCCCTGGGCAGTTCACCGCGCTGCGCGATGGTGAGATCGACATCGCCATCACCAGCCCCGACAACGTCCTGCTCTACGCGACCACCGATCAGCAACCCCTGGGAGAGCGGCTCAACGTGAGGATGCTGCGCTCGATTGACCGGGGCTTGGGTCTGGCGCTCTTCTCTCGACCTGAATTTTCCTCCGTGACCGACCTGCGGGAAACAAATGTCGGCGTCGACGTGGTCCGTTCGGGCTTCGCCCTGCTGCTGTTTCGCATGCTCGAGCGCGGGGGGGTCTCACGTGATCAGGCCACATTCGTCGAATTGGGAGCGACTCCGAAGCGGCTCGTCGCCATGGAAGACAACCAAGCATCCGCAACCATCCTGAATGCCGAATCTCGTGTGGCAGCCCAAGAGTCCGGGATGCGCGAATGGCTCACCTCAGCGGACATCTCCGACAACTACCTCGGCACGGTGCTCGCCGTGGGTGCTGGCTTCGACCCGGATCTCGCTCAGACGTTCGTCGCGATATGGACCGCCGCAACCGAATGGCTCATCGATTCCCCCGAGGACGAGGTTTGCTCAGTACTCGCCGCTGCCAATGAGCACCTCGGAACCCCCGGCTACGTGGCCTTACTGCGTGACCCGCGGTTCGGCCTCCTTCTCGATCCCGCGGTGCACGCAGCAGATCTGCACGAACTGTGCAGGATCCGCCAAGAATCGGATGCCTACGCACCTACTCCCGAGGCAGTAGCCGCCTTGGCCCATTCGTGAGCAACTGGAGTCTGGAGAGGACAGCCAGGTTCCTTCCCTACGTGGTTCTGGTTGCCACATTTGACCGTGCCGTCATCGGCCCGATGCTCATCACGATGGGTGAGGACTTCGATGTCGATCTCACGACCATCACGCTGTCCACCAGCGCCTACCTATTGTGCTACGGCCTTGCGCAACCGATGTGGGGTCTGATCTCCGACCGGCTCGGCCGGATCGCCACCTTGCAACTCGCCTTGGTATGCGCGGCCGTCATGGACCTCGTCAGCGTGGTCCCGATGTCTATCGAGGCATTCATCGCAGTGCGCGCCCTTGCTGGAGTCACGATGGCTGGCGTTTTCCCAACGGCCGTCATCTTCCTGGGAGACACGATCACCAGCGCACAGAAGCGCCAATCCGCGATCGCCAGCCTGCAGAGCGGTGTGGCGATCGGCTTAACCCTAGGCACCGTCCTCGGTGGAGTAGGCGTCGTCCTCATCGGGTGGAGAACCTTCTTTGCCTCGACTGCAGTGGTCTGCCTCGTTCTCGCCGTGAGCGTGCGACGAGCACCGAACGTTAAGCCAGGCGACGGTGTTCTTCCTACTGGCCAAGCGCTGGCAGAAGTTGCTCGAAACAAGTGGGCCTGGTTTTTGTATCTCCTCGTCTTCATCGAGGCCGCGAGCCTGCTCGGGGGGTTCAACCTCGTTCCCGCAGCACTCGAGGAAACCGGACGCTCCCCCGCCATTGCCGGTCTGGTCACGGGTACGTACGGGCTCGCCGTCCTCGGTACTTCCATGGTCGTTCGACGCGTAACCGAACGCGTATCTCCCGCGGGCTTCTTGATGATCGGCGGCTTATCCGCGGGAGTCGGCTTCGGGCTGCTCATCGCCTTTGTCACACCGCTCACCGTGTTGATCAGCTGCGCGCTCCAAGGTGTCGCGTGGGTGACGATGCACACCACACTCCAAACCTGGTCCACCACACTGTCCAACCGTGCGCGCGCTCTCGCTGTATCCCTCTTCGCGGGAATGATGTTCCTCGGCAACGGTTTCGGCGCATTCGTGGCCGGCTACCTGCTCGACTTCCGAGGCTCCGTCGCCATGTTCTCAGTCGTGACCGCCGGCGTGGTCGTCCTCACCGCCCTGTCGGTAGTCGGGGCACGCCGCTATCAACATCGCCTAGGCTGAGCGCCATGGCTGCGACCCTGAAGGACATAGCCAAGAAGGTTGGTCTCCATCCGGCAACGGTTTCCCGAGCCCTCAATCCACGCACGGCTCATCTCGTCAATCCCGCCACCGTCGCAAAGGTCCGCAAGGCAGCGAGTTCGCTCAACTACGTCCCGAATCCAATGGCATCTGGACTGCGCACGTCCCGGTCACACACCATCGGGGTTGTGATTCCCGATCTGACGAACCCCCTCTTTCCGGGGATGGTGCGCGGAATTCAAGACACACTGTCCCACGCCGGTTACACGCCACTTCTCGTCAATACAGACAACGATCCCGCTGCAGAGGAATCGGTTATCGCATCCCTCAGCGCCCGTCGAGTGGATGGCTTCGTGCTGGCGACCGCACGCCGCGAACACCCACTCCTGGCCGAACTGGCGACAAAGTTCCCCATCGTTCTCATCAACCGAATCAGCGAGAGCGTCCAAGCTTCCAGTGTTGCGGCGGATGAGCAGCACGGAATCCGCCTTGCCGTCGAGCATCTGTGCGCGCTCGGCCATACGCAGATCGCCCATTTGGCCGGCCCAGCCTGGTCATCCACGGGCCACGAACGTCAACAAGCTTTCGCCCGCGCGATGCGCGAACACGGCCTCACCCCCGCTCGCAAACCGGCCGCCGTCGACTCGTGGAGTCTCGAGGCTGCAACGAAGACCGCCCTGTCGATGCTTGACGGGAACACTCAGACCACTGCCTTGGTGTGTGCCAACGATCAACTAGCCCTCGGTGCGATCATCGCGGCCAAGAAATTACGTATGCGATGCCCGCGTGATGTCAGCGTGGTCGGCTACAACGACATGCCGTTCATGGATCTCGTGGACCCGCCCCTGACGTCGGTGCGAGTCCCTCAGCATGACATCGGAGCCGAGGCGGCTCGCCTCTTGCTGAGCCTTCTCGTCGAGGACGGCACCATGCCTGTCAAGCACGTGCGCCTGACGCCCGAACTCATGGTTCGATCCTCGACAGCCCCACCGCAGCGATGAGTCGACATGATCTCTGAGCATGTACTGGGGACTGGCCCGGCAGCCCTACACGTAAGCGGCCTCGGGCTGGGTTGCATGGGGATGACGTACGCATACGGTGCGGCGGATGAGGCGGAGTCCCTGCGCACCCTGAACCGCGCCCTGGAATTAGGCATCAACTTCTGGGACACATCAGACTCCTACGGCCCGAACACGAACGAGGAACTGCTGGCACGAGCCATCCCCGGTGATCGGTCGTCGGTCATCATCGCCTCGAAGTTCGGGCAGGAGTTTCGCGCCGATGGCACCCGTGGCATCAACGGCCACCCGGAATACATCCGCACAGCCCTCGAAGGATCCCTTCGACGCTTGGGTACCGACTACATCGATCTCTACTATCAACATCGGGTCGATCGAGACATTCCCGTGGAGGAAACCTGGGGAACACTGAGCGAGCTGGTATCCGAGGGAAAGGTTCGCTATCTGGGACTGAGTGAAGCCTCGGCCGACACGATCCGGCGGGCTCATGCCACCCACCCGATTACCGCACTGCAGACCGAATGGTCACTGTGGACGCGGGACGTCGAAGAGAACGGAATACTCGACACAACACGAGAACTCGGCATCGGATTCGTTCCCTACTCACCTTTGGGGCGCGGCTTCCTCACGGGTGCTATTTCTTCTCCCGAGGACCTGGCCGAGGACGACGGCAGACGCTCATGGCCACGCTTTCAACCGGACGCACTGGCTGCCAACAAGGCCATTGCCGATGCCGTCACGTCCGTGGCAGAGCGGGTGGGTGCCTCGCCGGCACAGGTGGCCATCGCGTGGTTACTAGCGAAAGGGACCGACATCGTTCCGATACCTGGAGCCAGGAAAGTCCACCACCTCGAGGACAACGCCAAAGCCATGCAGGTTCACTTGTCGGGCTCGGTACTTGCGGAGTTAGATGCAGCTGCACCGTTTGGTGCGGCAGTTGGCGAGCGCTATCCCGCTGCGCTTATGAAGACTCTCGACGGCTGACGCGCGCTTTCACTCTGCCCCCGGCCGCCGTGAGTGCAACAGCGGCAAACGACAACAGCACCCCGGCAATGAGCGCTCCATCGACAACGTCGAGCAGGAAGACATCGAGTACTAGTGCACCCGTGAGTTGACCTGCGGTGACAAGCAAACTGATGGCGAGCACTCCGACTCGACCCACAACCCACGCCGTGGTCGCCAGGAACGTCACCCCAATGATCCCTCCCAGATACAGCCACCACGGGCCGGCCGGCAGAGGGCGCAGCGTGCCGGCGCCAGAGACCACCACGATTCCCAGCAGGATCGTGATGATGAGCGCACCGAGCGCGAAGTTGGACCAGGCCGCGACCATCGGTTCCCGGGAGATGGTCGTTGATCGACCATTGATGGCTTGTTGAATCGCCACCCCTATTCCGGTCACGAAACACAACGCAACCGCGGGTAGGGAAAGATCATCCTGACCGAGCCGCCCCGACACCGCAACGATGACGGCAACGATGCCGATCGCCGCCGAAATGACCCGAACAGTGCTGATTGGTTGCTTGCCTCGAGGACCGAGACCAACCGCATCAACGATCAGGGATGCGCTGTTTTGACCCGACACCAACGCCACCGCAAACAGCGCCACACCGATGATTCCCACAGTGAAGCTCTGCGAAAAGATGAAGAGGGCTCCGAAGATCCCTCCCATGGCCCACCACCAAGGCATTTCACCCGAACCGAGCGCCCTAAGGAAACGGATCATTCCTTCTCGGATACGTGTTATCGCCAGACCGCTGACGGTCAGGAGAGTCAAACCAACCGCGAAAGACACCACGGATGCATGAAGGCCACTTTCCAGAATCGTCCCGAGTGAGCCGTTGGCTCGGGACTGAACCGCCGTCAGAGAGCCGACCCCTGCGGCCGCCAACCACGGTATCCATGATCGAGCGCCACTACTCATCGGCGCGTCCCTTGTCCGTTCATGCAATCAGCCATCAATGGAAGAAGTGCCGGGTGCCGGTGGTGTACATCGTGATGCCCGCTTCCTGAGCTGCCGCGAACACCTCGTCGTCTCGTACCGAGCCCCCCGGCTGGACAACAGCCCGTACCCCGGCATCGATCAGCACCTGAAGCCCGTCCGCGAAGGGAAAGAAGGCATCCGAAGCAGCAACCGCTCCCTTCGCCCGACCGGCGGCTCGTTCGACCGCGAGTCGGGCCGAGTCCACGCGATTGACCTGCCCCATGCCGATGCCGACGGCGGCACCATCGTGCGCGAGCAAGATGGCGTTGGACTTCACCGAACGGCAGGCCGTCCAGGCGAAGTGCAGATCCCCGAGGGTGTCTGCATCACCGGCGTTCCCGGCCACAAGCGACCAATTGCTCGGATCGTCGCCGTCGGCGGACACGTCGTCGATCGACTGCACGAGCATGCCTCCGGAGACGATCCGCCCTTCCGTGCCTTTACTGGAGCCTGGACCAGGTATGCGCAAGATTCGCAGATTCTTCTTCTGCTGGAGCACCTCGAGCGCCGACGGCTCGAAGTCCGGAGCGATGATGACCTCGGTGAACACGTCCGCCATCGCCTCCGCGAGTGCACGCGAGACCGTGCGATTAGCCGCGACCACTCCCCCGAAAGCCGACACCGGGTCGGTCGCAAACGCCTTGCGATACGCCTCTTCTCCGTTCGCGGCAACAGCGATGCCGCACGGGTTCGCGTGCTTGATGATGGCGACCGCTGGTTCGGAAAAGTCGAAGGCAGCACGAAGGGCGGCATCGGCATCGACGTAGTTGTTGTAACTCATCTGTTTGCCGTGGAGTTGGGTCGCCGTGGCAACACCCGCCTGCTGAGGGTTGGCTTCGTACACCGCTGCGCCCTGGTGGGGATTTTCTCCGTATCTCAGCACGTCCCGCCGCGTCCACGACGCACCCCGCCAGCGAGGGAAGTCCGGGTCCTCGCCGACAACCTCCGCCGCCATCCAGGTGGCAACGGCGATGTCGTAGGTGGCGGTGTGAGAGAACGCTTCCGCCGACAACTCCGCTCGTTGGGCCAGCGTGAAACCTCCCGAGGTGACGGCTGCTAGAAGGCTCTTGTACCGCGCAGGCGACACCACGACCGCGACGTTCGCATAGTTCTTCGCCGATGCTCGCACCATGGCGGGTCCACCGATATCGATCTGTTCGACGCACTCGTCCACCGACGCCCCCGAAGCCACCGTCTCGGTAAACGGGTACAGATTGACGACGACGAGCTCGAAGGGGGCGATGTCGAGAGAGTCAAGCTGCGATCGGTGATCGGCTTTGCGGACGTCGGCTAGCAATCCACCGTGGATCTTTGGGTGCAGAGTCTTCACTCGACCATCGAGGCACTCAGGAAAACCCGTGATCTCCTCGACTGGTGTGACCGGTAGCCCAGCGGCGGCGATGACTCGCGCGGTGCTCCCGGTAGAGACCATCTCCACATCGGCCGCGTGCAGGCCACGCGCTAGATCCTCCAGACCGGTCTTGTCGTATACGGAAATGAGCGCTCGCCGAATTTCTCGGCGCCCCACATCATCGTTCACCCGAATACCACCGTTCTTCCGTGGACCGATACTCCCTCGCGAACAATGCGACCCAGCACGTCGACGAGGAGCGTTCGTTCGTGTTCCTTGATTCGCTCGTGGAGAGACTCGACCGTATCGCCGTCCTCCACGGCTACCGGACATTGAGCGATGATCGGGCCGGTATCCACACCCTCGTCGATGATGTGAATGGTGCAACCGGTCACCTTCACGCCGCTTTCTATGGCGTCACGCACCGCATGCGCACCCGGAAAGGAGGGCAACAACGCCGGGTGGGAGTTGATGATCCGGTTCTTGAATGCCTCGATGACCGGTCCGCCCAGGACCCGCATGAATCCAGCAGTGGCCACGAGGTCGGCTTTGTGGGCCTGCAAATGCTCGACTACGTCTCGGTTCCACTCCTCGCGGTCTTCGGCCATCGGGACGACGAAGGTGGTGACGTCGGCGGCCCGAGCTCGGGCCAACGCGGGGGCCTCCGGCTGGTCGGAGCCGACCGCGACGATGAGTCCGCGGATCTCACTGTCCAGCAACGCCTGGAGAAGAGTGCCTGATCCCGATGCGAGCACGACGATTCGAGGATCTGGCACTCCTGGAGCCTAGTGCGGACCGCACGAAAGCTTGTCGTTCGCTTATCCGATCACGGGATCGTCATTGAACCGTCGGTACAGGTACGCGGTGAAGAGTGTCGCGAGAGGCAATGTGACCAACGTGAGAATTCCGTAGACGAGACCGCCGAGCAGTAACACGAGTGCGTTCACGACCGTCATCAAGAATGCGGCCGGCAGGTTTTGGCGGATGAGTCGCGCGCTGGCCGTAAACGCCTCGCCGATACGCATTCCGCGGTCCAACACGAAATATGGACCGAGTTGGAAGAAGAAGATCACCAGCAATCCCGGGATGACGCACAGCAGAATCCCGAGGCCAGCCATCATCGCGTACAACAACTGAAAGCCCAGGTATCGACCGAGGTTGTGACCATCCAGGAGCGCATCGAAGCCGGGCTCTTGTCCCTGAGTGGACCGCAGTGCTGCGCGAATCACACCCACGGTGACGATGACGGTGACGATGGCGAAGACGAGGGTGAGGGCGCCCGAGCTCAGGGCTCGGGTCGCAAGTTCACTCGCGCACGCCGCCTGCTGCCCTTCGGTTAGCGGGTCCGCGCATTGGTCGACAACGTCGTTGAGGGGGCGCAGGCTTATCTGTTGAAGGAATTGCACCGCCGTGACCACCGCCGCGAGGGCAACAAAGGCGAGCAGATTGCGGCGGAAAGTACCAAGAGCCCACAACGCTGCGCTGCGCACGAGGGTGCGCGGATCTTCCCCGTTCATCAGGAATCAGCTCCCACGATTGCGCTCGGCGACTCCGTAGAAACAGACGAAAGTTTTCGAGGCTTCCGACGGGCACGAATGACACTGGTGGGTAGGGCACCAACGACCATCCCGACGCCTGCGAGCAGGGCACCGGCACCCGGATCCGGGCCGATGATGGCGAGCCGTCCGTCACCGAGAGACCCGGCGCCCAGGAACAACAGAACAAAAACCCACCCTGCTGCCAGCACCGATGCCACGAAGGCCAAGGACAGCCGCACGAGCGGACCCTCACGGAAGGCGAATCGGGAAACGAGCAGACCCACAAAAGCGCCGGACACGATGACCAGGGCGGGTAATCCCCAGCTTCCGGGGCCGGCGGTCTCCGGCACAGCCGCCAGGGGTGGGAAAGCAGGAAGAGGCGTTGCCGGGACAACCGGCACGAAGGGTGAGATGAGCACGTCGGGCCCGAGTGAAATTCCGGCACCGACGATGTAACTGACCGACCAACTCACCAGTACCGGCACGTACCCCAGACTCAGAACCAGAAGAACGAGGGCATCGAACGTCGTGGGGTTCAACGAGGCGAACATCTCGGTGATGGATCCGAAGGACGAGGCGACGGCCACCGTTGCCCCGAAAGCTCCCATGCCCGCGAGCGCTGCGACTCCGGCAAAGGACGCTCTGAGGATGACGCGGATGACCATCGGTGTGCGATGCATCGAGTCGCGGATAAGCGGACTCGAGCGCCACACACCCGAGCCGACGGCAACGAAAGTAACCGCGCCGGCCATAACGAGCGCTCGACGGGCACTCGTTTGCACCTCGGGAATATCCGATACGACCGATACGCCGGCAACGAAGACTGACGAGAACACCGTCGTGAGAACCACGCTTGCACTCAGGCTTCGACGCCGTGACGGCCGCACGACTCGGGCCAACCATCGGCCGGCTTGATGACCCAACCATCCGGGGATGATCATCAGACCCCAGGGCAGCAGCGAGTAGTCGACTCCCGACAAGCGAATCGGCACGCCGAAGGTCATCACCCACACGCTCCCGGTGATGGACATGGCGTCTTGCCACGTCCCGGCCTCTTCTACTCCTCCCCACCACGCACTCGCGACAACCAGACCAGCCACGCTCAGGCCAACGACCGCAATGGAGACAGAAGCGAGCAGCGAGGCCACCAAAGGCGAGCGTCCGATTCGTGAGAACGTCCGCCCGACACCCCGAGAAATTCCGCGGACGACGCGGCGGACTCTTAACAACCAGCGACCGATGGCGGCGATCAGTCGAAGATGCGGCCGCAATCGCGGTGGTTCCACCGTAGCTGCTGGTCGATCGACGGTGGGGGCGCTCACGGATTAAGGCTGCCAGGATCAGCGGGGATGCCCGGTGACCGCCACGCTGCCAACGCAGTCAGACTGCAATGTTCGCGTGATGCATTAGCCGCGGATGACCAGCCACAGGCTCGCGAGCGCGCTCAAGGTGAGAGCGATGCGCTCGAACCAGATCTGATTCATTCGCCGAAACGCGGTGATTCCGAGCAGCGCGCCAACGACCAGGGCCGGGATAAACCACAGGCCGATGAGTAGGGACTCCCGCGTGATCAGGCCGAGGGGAATCACGAAGGGCAACTTGATCACGTTCAGAATGAAGAAGAACCACACGCTCGTGCCCATGAAGGTGAGCATCGGAACCCGCATCTTCACCAGATACAGGGTCATTGCCGCTCCACCGGCATTCGCGGCCATCGTGGTCACGCCCGTCAACGTCCCGTAGAACCCCGCTTCTAGCCGGCGAACGCTCGAGTCTTGATCGAGGCGTTCCAGCGCCGGGCTCCGCCGGCGGTAGATCTCCAGGCCGACCGAGACCAACAGCAAGACGCCAATGACCCTTGCCACCACGCTCGTTGACGCGAAGGCGAACAAGAGTGCGGTGATGACGATGCCGGCAATCACACCGGGCACCACCTTGGCGATGAGTCGCCAATTCGCGTGCTGTCGGAAATAGAGCAGTCCGATCAGATCGCCCAGGATCAACAACGGGAGAGCGAACCCAGCGGCGACCGTTGGCCCTAGGGCGGCGGCGAGCATCGGGCCGCCGACCACCGCGGCGACCGGCATTGCCGTTTTCGAAAAGCCATACAGAACGATCGCGACGCCGACGACTCCGATAAGGAGAGGGGTCCAGACTTCAGGCAAGGGCTACTCGTTGCCGCGCGAATCGGACAGGTCAGCCACCCATGACCTCGCGCATCAGACGAGCCGCTGCGCTCGGCGTGCGGCCGACCTTGACGCCTACGGCCTCCAGCGCCTCGGCTTTAGCCGAGGCGGTGCCGGCCGAGCCAGACACGATCGCCCCGGCATGGCCCATGGTCTTTCCCTCGGGTGCAGTGAAGCCGGCGACGTATCCGACGACGGGTTTCGACACGTTCTCGGCGATGAAAGCCGCCGCCCGCTCTTCCGCGTCGCCGCCGATTTCACCGATCATCACGATCGCGTCGGTGTCGGGATCATCTTGAAAGGCCGCGAGGCAATCGATATGGGTAGTTCCAATGATCGGGTCGCCGCCGATACCGACACATGTAGAGAAGCCGATATCGCGAAGCTCGTACATCATCTGGTACGTCAGCGTTCCCGACTTCGACACCAGTCCGATCCGACCCGGCTGGGTGATATCCGCGGGGATGATCCCGGCGTTCGACTGACCTGGGCTGATGATGCCCGGACAGTTGGGGCCGATGATGCGCGTTGCGCCGGAGTTTTGTGCGTATTGGAAGAACTGCGCGGTGTCGTGGACCGGGATTCCCTCGGTGATGACGACGGCCAACGGGATGCCCGCGTCGACGGCCTCTTCCACCGCCCCCTTGGCGAAACGCGGAGGAACAAAGACAACCGAAACGTTCGCTCCGGTGTGTGCCATGGCGGCGGCGACGTCGTTATAGATCGGAATTCCGTCGACGTCCTGCCCCTCTTTGCCGGGCGTCACGCCCGCGACAACCGAGGCGCCACTGGCAACCATCCGTCGGGTGTGCTTGGTGCCTTCCGAGCCCGTCATGCCCTGGACAAGGATCTTGCTGTTCGAGTCGAGCCAGATAGCCATGAGGTTGCTTCCTACTTTCCGGCCGCGCGGCTTGCCGCGAGCTCTGCGACTCGACGTGCCGCGTCGTCCATGGTCTCTACCAATTCGATGAGGTCGTGCTCGGCTTCGTTGAGAATGCGCCGACCTTCTTCTGCGTTGTTGCCGTCGATCCTGCAGACGATCGGCTTGGTCACCGGCTCGCCCTTGCCTTCCAGCATGGTCATGGCGTTCACGATTCCGTTCGCCACGGCATCGCACGCGGTTATGCCACCGAAGACGTTCACGAAGACTGCTTGCACGTCCGGGTCATTGAGGACGATGTCCAAGCCGTTGGCCATCACTTCCGCCGATGCACCCCCACCGATGTCGAGGAAGTTCGCAGGCTCAACCCCTCCGAACTCCTCCCCCGCGTAAGAGACAACATCCAGGGTGCTCATCACCAGCCCGGCGCCGTTGCCGATGATTCCCACCGAACCGTCGAGCTTGACGTAGTTGAGGTTCAGCTCCCCCGCGCGCAACTCGATGGGGTCCGTGCCCTCGATGTCGATGAACGCTTCGTGATGTGGATGACGAAAGGCCGCGTTCTCATCGAGAGTGACCTTGCCGTCGAGGGCGAGAACCCGGCCGTCGGGGGTTTGCACCAGCGGATTGACCTCGACGAGAGTCGCGTCCTCATCCACCAGCGTTCGCCACAGTTGGACGAGGATGTCGGCGACGTCTGCGCGGATGGGCTCCGGGAAGTGGGCGGCATCGGCGATGTCACGCGCGAGCGCGGGCGTCACTCCCTCGAGCGCATCCACGCGGATCTTCGCGAGGGCTTCGGGTTTGGTTGCCGCCACTTCTTCAATATCCACACCACCCTCGATACTCGCCATCGCGAGGAACGAGCGATTCGTCCTATCGAGGAGAAACGACACGTAGTACTCCTCGGAGATGTCCGAAGCTTCGGCGACCAAGACCCGATGCACGGTGTGGCCTTTGATGTCCATGCCCAGGATCGCGTCGGCCTTCTCGCGCGCATCCTGTGGGCTATCCGCAAGCTTCACGCCACCGGCTTTGCCGCGACCGCCGGTCTTCACCTGCGCCTTGACCACGACGGGACCACCGACCTTCGAAGCCACGGCCTCGGCTTCCGCCGGCGTCGTGCACACATCCCCATCGGTGGTCGGTACGCCATGTCGGACGAAGAGTTCTTTGGCCTGGTATTCGTAGAGGTCCACAGTTCTCCTTGGTGCTACCGGGTTGGTGAAGCGTCGGATGTTCGCGCACGGTCATTGACCCAGTCGACAACGTCCTGGGTGGGTGTTCCTGGGGTGAAGATTCGGGCGACTCCCAGCGCCTCTAGCGTCGGAATATCTGCCTCGGGGATGATTCCGCCACCGAAGACAACGATGTCTGTCGCGTCGTTGGCCTTCAGCAGGTCCATGACCTCGGAAAACAAGGTCATGTGAGCACCGGACAAGATGCTCATGCCGATGAAGTCCGCATCCTCGGACATGGCTGCGTCAACAACCTGCTGCGGTGTTTGGTGCAGACCGGTGTAGATGACTTCGACGCCGGCGTCCCGCAGAGCGCGCGCGATGATCTTGGCGCCTCGATCGTGCCCGTCGAGGCCGGGCTTGGCTACCACAACCCTGATCGGTCGGGTCATCACTCACCTCCAACGCCTGTGGGCATGTGCGCGTGACTATTCGCGCGTGGTTGGCCGTCTTTGGCCGACAGCGGGCACGAGCATACGCCGTGACACCCCCGTGGATTTCCGGGCCGGTGATGGACTCGGTAGCGTCGCACTCACGCGCACGAACACGAGGGGACGCGTACGCGCTGCAGTAGCGGCTCGCCAGCCGGTGCTCGCCAACACGAACGTCCTCTCTCGCTTCGAGAGGTGGCGACATGACCGATTCAACAATCTCAATCGTCGCGATCGGCGGTAGCACGAGGCCTGATTCCTCCAGCGAGCGCGCGGTGCGGCTCGCCGCCCGCGGCGCCCAAGAGGCCGGTGCTCACGTGACCACCATCACCGGACGTGAACTCATGCTCCCGATCTACGACACCGAAACCTCTGATCGGACACCGCAGGCCCTGGCTCTGGTCGAGGCCATTCGCGGAGCACACGGCTTGTTGGTCGCCAGCCCGAGCTACCACGGCGGGGTGAGCGGCATGATGAAGAACGCGTTGGACTACATCGAAGATCTTGCAGCGCACGATCCTCCCTACCTCCACGGTCGCGCCGTCGGCTGCATCGCGGTCGCCTACGGGTGGCAGGCGACCGTCTCGACACTGCAGCAGCTACGACAGATCACCCATGCGCTGCGCGGCTGGCCCACACCACTGGGTGCCACCATCAACGCCGCCGACACCCGATTCGCCGAAGATGGCTCGACCTCAGATGCCGCCGCCACCGAACAGCTGCGAACGATCGGCCAACAGGTGGTCGAATTCGCGACGATGCGCTCAACACTGACTACCCCGAGTGACATCGCGGATGCCCAGACATCCTGACTGCCAGACATTGTGACGTCCCCTGACCACCGACGACTCTGCGAGCGACATAGGCTTCTGCCGTGTCCTCCAGCCCTGGTTATTCCAACGTCTTCCGCCTGATCGCGACGCCCGAACTTCATGCCTCGGGAGCCATCATCTCCACGGTGGCGAGCGCTGGAGCGGTGATCACCGGCCTTGACGTTGTCGATCCCGGGCATCACTCGGTTGTTCTCGACCTCTCCTGCACGACGCTGGATTCCGGGCACGTGGAACTGGTGCGCAACAAGTTGAACCAGCTCAACGGATGCTCGGTGGAGAAGGTCAGCGACTCGACTTTCCTGATTCACCTCGGCGGCAAGATCACCATGGACCTCAAAGTGCCGCTGCGGAACCGCACCGATCTCGCCCGCGCCTACACCCCCGGTGTGGCCAGGGTCTGTATGGCCATCCACGAGAACCCGGCCGACGCTCGCAATCTGACCATCAAGCGAAACTCGGTCGCGGTGGTGACCGACGGTTCAGCCGTCCTCGGCCTGGGGAACATCGGACCCAAGGCAGCGATGCCGGTGATGGAAGGTAAGGCCGCCCTGTTCAAGAAGTTCGCCGGCGTCGACGCCTGGCCGATCTGCCTGGACACCACGGACACCGACGAGATCGTTCGAGCTGTCGAGCTCATCGCCCCAGGCTTCGGGGGCGTGAACCTCGAGGACATCTCGGCTCCCCGATGCTTCGAGATCGAACGGCGCCTGCGGGAGTCTTTGGACATCCCCGTCTTCCATGACGATCAGCACGGTACGGCCGTGGTTGTTCTCGCTGCATTGCATAACGCACTACGTCTCGTGCAGAAGAACACATCCGACATTCGCGTCGTCATGATGGGGGCGGGCGCCGCGGGCGTCGCCGTGGCACGGCTCTTGATGGAGTCCGGCGTCCACGACATCATCATCTTCGATTCCAAGGGGCCGCTGTATCCCGGTCGCGATCGGA
>RGQW01000061.1 GCA_010029945.1 Actinomycetota bacterium
GACAAAAATTCGTTAACGCACGGCGACGTGGTCGTTCACCCGAAGGACACCCACACCGTCTCCGAACCACGATCTTGGCGCGAAGACAGGGCGCGCTCGGCGTCGTCGCACAGGGCCTGAACGGACGCATCGACGTCCGGCAGTGAGAGGCTGGGGAACCATGCGAGGTCGTCGCTCTCGTCGCTGATCACCGGGGGGATCGCGTTCGGCACGACAACAACGAACTGCATATCCCAATGCACGCTGGCTAGTACTCGCCCATCATCGTCGCGACCGCACGGAACATCGTGCCGATCGAGTCGAACCGGCAGGCTGCTTATACGACCGCTGGCGATCCCGCTTTCCTCGCGCACCTCGCGCACCGCGCCGCGGAGCACCGATGCATCCGCAGGTTCGAGATGGCCTCCGAGCTGTAACCAGCGGCCGACCTTGGGGTGCAGCGTGAGCAGGACGCCGCGGCCCTGTTCTTCGATGACCAACGCGCTCGCGGTGATGTGCCCCACCCGGCAGTAACGCCACACGCCGTCCTCGTGGGAGTCGAGAAACTCCCGATACTCCTGGGCGAGTGATCGTTGATCCGGATCCTGGTGCGTGAAGGCAGTCAGAGCCGATCGTGCGTCGGCCTGAAGTGTCACGGGGTGGAGCCGTCGCCGGATTCATTTCCGGATTCATCGCCGGAAGCCTCGAGCCCCTCGATCGTGTCGGGGACAGCGCCGGAACCTTGGGCGAAGCCGAGCGGATCGTCAAGGTCATCGGGGGTGGGCAACAGGTCCGGGTGCGCCCAGAGGGCGTCGCGCGCCTCGGCGCCTCGTTGGCTACGGATGGCGGCGAAGACGGTGTGCGCTTCGCGCAAAGCTCGTGGCCTGAGTTCCATTCCCACGAGGGCAGCAAAGGTTCGCTCTGCCGGTCCCCCGGCGGCGCGGCGGCGGCGCATGGCTTCGGTGAGCGCTGCACTGGCGGGGAGCCTGTCGCTGCTGGCTTGCGACACCACTTCGTCCACCCATCCTTCGATGCACGCCAGCAAGGTTTCGAGGCGGGCGACGGCGGCCTTTTGTTCGGGTGTGTCCTCGGGCGCGAGCAAACCTCCGGCCAGCACCTCTTGCAGCGCCTCGGGGCTCGCGATATCGACGCCACCCATCGCTTCGGACAAGCGCTCGGAGTCGACGCGCATGTATTGCGCGTACTGCTCGACCGCTCCGAGCACCCGGGCTGCCAACCACGGTACGTGCACGAACAGCCGTTGATGGGCGGCTTCGCGTAGCGCGATGTACATCAGGGCATCGGACGGTGACACCTCCAGCCCTTCGGAGAAGGATGCGACGTTGTTGGCGAGTACGGCGGTCTGGGGCGTTTCCGTCAGTGGGATTCCGATATCGGAGGCAGACAGCACCTGATCCGAGAGAGCAGCCAACGCCTGGCCGACCTGCATGGCGAAAGCCGCAGCTCCGAGTTGCTGCACCATGCCCATCATCGGTTGCAGCATTTGCATGAAATCGGGGGGAATGCCGTCGGGCATCATGTCCCGCAGTTGCGCCGGCAGTGCCGCGTTGAGCTCATCGCTGGACATCTGTGACAAGTCCGTGCCGTCCGGGGTGAGGCCGGCGACGGCCCCGGTGACGTGTTCGGCGATCGGCGTCACGATCCGCTTCCATGCCGGGCCGGTGGTGACCAGCCAGTCGGAGCGAGACCACGCCTGCGTCGGGCTTCCCGCGGCGGGGAAAGTCGTCACCTCGTCCAGCCACAACTCCGCCAAGGCCACCGCGGAAGAGATTGCCTCTCGTTGCCCGTCGGAAATGGACGGATCACCGGCGGACATGACGGCTTTGCGGGCAACGTCCTCGACGACCGTCCAGTTGACCGGGCCGTCCGCTCCCGGGGCACCGGCCGACTGCATCATCTGGCCGAGTTGCTGCAGGGCTTGACCGAACGCGTTCATGTCGAAGGGGTTGTCACCGGAACCCGGTGCTCCGAAGCCGAAGGGCGTGCTCATAACCCCACGGTAACCGCACGCGTAAGGCCCGGACACCGCTGGCATGTCGCCAGGGGTCCGGGCCGTACGAAAAAAACTCGTGGCGACCGAACTTTCTGAGCGGAGGTCGCCTTCGGCGAACTAGGCCTTGCCCAGGATGCGGGTGACCTTGGTGCCGCACACCGGGCAGATGCCCTTGGCGAAGCGGCGGCTGTTCTTCTCCTCGACGTGACCGGTGAACTCGCGCTTCTCCTTGCACTTCACGCAGTACGCCTCGCCTGTGTATTCCTCGGCCATGGGGCCCTCCTTGCCGATCATCCGCCATAGCGGTCGGTGGCTGGTGCCACCTGATGCCCCGTGGGGGCGTTTTCACCCTAGGGCAGCACGAGCCCTGTCTCGGGGCCTCGAAGCGCCGTGCCGCGCACATATATTCGGACACGTGGCCACCACGAGCACCGATTCACCCGACCATTCCGGCGGTTCCCGGGAACACGCCGCCGTGGGCCGGCGATCACTGCCGGGCGGTGCGGCATCGTTCATCGATCGCGAGCGACTGTTGGCCGACCTCGACGAACTCTTACGCATTCCCTCCTTGGGCGGGACCCCGGCCGAGGTGGACGCCCAACGCCACCTTGCCGACCGATGGGCCGGCGAGGGGTTGGAGGTGACGACATGGGACATCGACGTCGACGCCACGGCAGCGCGTTCGGACTTTCCCGGAATGGAAGTGGAACGCGAGAGCGCACTCGGTGTTATCGCACGTTTCCCCGGCAGTGGTGGCGGCCGGACGTTGCTGTTCGACGGTCACACCGACGTGGTCCCCCCGGGAGACATCGGCGCGTGGACGGGCGATCCCTTCATTCCCCGCACCGTGCAGCGCGACGGCCGTGATGCCATCGTGGCCCGCGGCGCCTGCGACATGAAAGCTGGACTCGTCGCCGCATGGGAAGCACTCCGGGCTGTTCGCCGATCGGGCGTGCCCTTGCGCGGGGACGTGTTGCTCTGCCCCGTCAGCGGTGAAGAGGATGGCGGCCTCGGCACCTACGCGGCTCTCGAACACCTCTTGGGCACACCCATCGCCGGGTGCATCGTTCCCGAGCCCACCGATCTTGACCTGGTCCCGGCGAACGCCGGCGCGCTGACTTTCCGTCTGACCGTCAACGGAGCGGCCATTCATGCATCTCGCCGATCCGAGGGTGTCAGCGCGGTTGAGAAGTTTGTCCCCGTTCTCGCGGCGCTTTCGCATCTGGAGGCCGTGCGCAACGCATCCGTTGACGAGTTGATGCAGCGGTGGCCGGTCGCGTATCCACTGTCCATCGGAACAGTGCACGCGGGCGATTGGGCGTCCACGGTGCCCGATCTCCTCGTCGCGGAGGGCCGGCTCGGCGTCGCTCTGGACGAGTCGGCGGACAACGCTCGCGCCGAACTCGAAGCCGCCGTCGCCGATGTGTGTCGTTCGGATGCGTGGCTGCGCGAGCACCCTGTGACGGTCGAATGGTGGGGTGGTCAATTCCACGCAGGCCGAACAGATCCGAACGCAGGAATCGTCTCTCTCGTGCGCGACACCCACACTCGTGCGGCCGGGCACGCACCGGAAACCTACGGCGGCCCGTACGGGTCCGATCTGCGTCTGCTGGTCGGCATGGGCGGTATCCCGACCGTCCAGTACGGCCCGGGTGACACGCGCGTGGCGCATGCACCGGATGAGTACGTCGACATCGAGGACGTGGTGATGTGCGCCAGCGTTCTCGCCGACGTCATCGTCGACTTCTGCTCGTAGTCAACGCGGTCATCAACACGACCACCATCGGCTGCCTCCCCTCGATTGCCGACCTCTAGCCGATGCCGGCTGTGGATTGCACGTCGCCGTCCACAGTCGATGCCGAGCACCGTTGCCTCATGCCACGCAACACGTGTCCGAGCCTTCGCTCGGACACTCCCATCATTCGACGCAGTGGGCGCCTGGCCCAGGTCGCCGATACTGCTGCATTCTCCGCATCGACCGCAGAGACCGATTGGCTGGAGCGCTTGTGGAGTTTTCGTCACGACGAAGAGGCCCTTGCGGCCTTTCCCGGGAGCCCGGATCGCGCCCGTGATCTGATCGCGCACGCGCGGTCTGTCGGGGCGTTGGACGATTCGACCGAGTGTTGGTGGCTCACACCTCAGCAGCGGCTCGCCGCCGCACCCGAGCTCGCGTCTCTCGCGCATTGGCACGACCACCCGCCCACGGCACTGGCGTCGCGCATGGCGACCGTCGTCGACGTGCAAGGAAACCCGGCAATCGCTTCCGTCGTTGCATCGATGGCGGGAGCGAGCGGCTTTCGACTGGCCCGCAGTGACCAGGAAGCCGACTCGTCGTCGATCACGATCGCGTGCGCAATAACGCTGCCGGAATCCTCGGAATCCGTGCTCGCCTCGATGTCCCAGGTAGCTCAGTCTCGACCCCACCTGCCCGTCGTGGCGTACCGCGGTCGCGCCAGCATCGGACCCCTCGTCGTGCCCGGTCATTCGGCATGCCTGCGCTGCGGGTATTTGCACCGGCGTGACCGGGACCCGCACTGGCCGGAGATCGTTTCCCAATGGATGGCACGCGATCACCGCACACCCGATGACCGACGCAAGTCCAGGCGATCACAGGGCGCCGATGCTCTGCTCGCGATGCACGCAGCCGCACACGCTGTCGCTGTGGTGCGGCGATGGACCGATCGACCGCAGGACTCCCCCACCCGCCGGATCTTCCTGGAAGCACCGGATTTCACTGTCCACGATGAACCCACGCACCGGCACCCGGCTTGTGGTTGCTGGTGGGGCACTGATCCGTTGGCCCCACGTGGCGCTTTCACCACCGGCGAGGAGCCCGCGGCTCGCACGATTGACTGACCTCGGGGACAATGGCGCCATGCCGGAAATCCCGAAGAATGCGCTGACCCGCGGTGTGCGGATCGCGACGCTTCCGGCTTCGTACGCCGGGCGCACCGCGTGGGGTTTCGGGAAGAAGGTAGGCGGAAAGCCGGCGGACGCCGTCACCGCGGAGATACAGCAACGCACCGCCGAGCAGATTTTCGCGGTCCTGGGTCAACTCAAGGGCGGGGCTATGAAGCTCGGCCAGGCGATGAGCATCTTCGAGGCGGCCCTCCCCGAGGAGATGGCCGGCCCGTACCGGGCGACGTTGACGAAACTCCAGGACGCCGCACCGGCGATGCCGGCCGAAACCGTCCACGAAATTCTCGCGGACTCTCTCGGTCCCGACTGGCGAGATCGATTCGCCGATTTCGATGACACTCCCGCGGGCGCCGCCTCCATCGGCCAGGTGCACAAAGCGGTGTGGCACGACGGTCGCGAGGTCGCCGTGAAGGTGCAATACCCGGGAGCCGACAAGGCGCTGATCGCTGATCTGAACCAGATGGCGCGGATGGGAAAGATGTTCTCCTCCCTGGTTCCCGGCCTGGACTTGAAGTCGCTGGTCGCAGAACTCAAGGAACGCGTGATCGAGGAACTCGACTACCTCGGCGAGTCGCGCTACCAGCGTCAGTTCGCCGTCGCCTTCGATGGCGATCCGGAATTCCGTGTTCCCCACGTTCTCGCCGCCGCACCACACGTGTTGATCACCGAATGGGTGGACGGGCGGCCGATGTCGGACATCATCGCCAACGGAACCCCCGAGGAGCGTGACCGCATCGGACTGCTCTACGAGCGGTTCCTGCTCTCCGGCCCCGCTCGTGCCGGCCTGCTGCACGCGGATCCGCATCCCGGAAACTTCCGCATGACGCCCGACGGTCGACTGTGCGTGTTCGACTTCGGGGCAGTCTCCGTGCTTCCTGACGGATTACCGCCGGCGATGGGCACGCTGCTGCGTATTGCGCAAAGCGGTGACGCGGACAGCGTCGTGCAGGGGCTGCGCGACGAAGGTTTCGTTCTGCCGCACGTCGACATCGACCCCGAGCAGTTGCTGAACTACCTCGACCCGTTCGTGGAGCCGGCGCGCCACGAGTTCTTCCACTTCAATCGCGCGTGGCTGCGCGGTCAGTTCACGCGCATCAACGACGTTCGCGGACCGGACTTCGCGATCGGCTTGAAGATCAACCTCCCGCCGTCGTACGCGCTCATTCATCGCGTGTGGCTGGGAAGCATCGGGGTCTTGTGTCAGCTCGACGCGACGGTTCCGGTGCGCGGTGAGATCGAACGCTGGGTGCCGGACTTCACCGAACCGACGCCCGCTGGAAGCTAGGCGCGGGCTCGCACCATCTGCACGACTTCGTCTCCGTAGGACTCGATCTTGGCCGGGCCCACGCCGGGGATCGAACTCAGCGCCTCGGCATTGTCTGGCAGCTGCTCGGCGATGGCGATCAGCGTCGCGTCGGTGAACACGACATAGGCGGGGACCCCTTGGGTTCGTGAGTGATCGAGACGCCACTGCTTCAGTTCCTCCAGGAACGTCTCATCGAACGTCGACGGGCACGTCTGACAGCGCCCGATGGTTCGCTCCCCCGCAGTCACGAGCGCCTTCCCACACGTGCGGCAGGCCGCAGGGCCTCGCCTGGATCGGGGCTTGCTCCGGCGCGATCCGTCGCCGCGGCGGACCGATGATGCGTCCCCCTCGTCCGTGGTGCCCATGCGCTGAAGGAAGCGGCTCATTTGTCGCGTCGCGCGCCCTCCCGGTTGCCGAGATCGTGCCCATGTCACGTGCAATTCGCGCTCGGCCCGGGTGATCGCGACATACAGCAACCGTCGCTCTTCCTCGAGTTGATCGGCGGTCTCGGCATGCTGCAAGGGAATCAATCCATCGCTGCAGCCAACGAGATGCACCGTCCGCCACTCCAGTCCCTTCGCCGCATGGATCGACGCCAAGGTCACACCATCGGCAACGGGAGCGAACTGTGCCGCGGCTCGCTCGTCAAGGTAGGCAATAAAGGCCGCGAGGTCTGGCGTTGCGCTTTCCTTTGCCAGTTCCACCAGCGCCGCGAGAGACTCCCACCTCTCACGCACGGCGCCGGTTGTTGTCGGTTGTTGCGCCGACCAGCCCATCGCGCTGAGCACGTCGGCGACCGTGGCCGCAACGTCTGCGTCAGCGTCCTGGCGACCACTGTCCGCATCTGACGCCCGCGCCGCTCCCCGCAGTCGCGTGATCGCCTCGCGCACCTCGGGCCTGTCGAAGTAGCGCTCGGAGCCGCGGACGGTCATAGGTATGCCGAGCTCGGCGAACGCTGTCTCGAGTTCCACTTGCTGGGCGTTGATGCGATACAACACGGCGATATCTCGCGGGCGAAGGCCGGAATTGATGCTGGCCTTGATGCGTTTGGCGACGGCCTGGGCTTCAGCGACATCGTCCTCGAAGGCCTCCACGTCCGGGGCCTGGCCGGCGTCTCGTCGTGACGTGAGGGTGACGGCTTTCGCCGAGGACGCTCCGGCGTGAATGACCCCGTTGGCGAGTTCGACGATCTGCGGTGAACACCGGTAGCAGCGAACCAGTCGGACGGTGGTGGCGCCGGGGAACTGCTGCGGGAAATCCACCAGGTAGTCCGAGCGCGCACCGGTGAAGGAGTAGATCGTTTGGCTGGGGTCACCGACAACGCAAATGTCGTCGCGGTCACCCAGCCACAACCCGATCAGAGCGTGCTGGACGGGGTTGACGTCTTGCGCACCTCCCGTGCGATCGCATCATCGGACGACAGTGCGCCAACCAGGACGATCATGACGTCCTCGAAGTCGATCACGCCTCGGTCGGATTTAGCCTGCTCGTAGTCAGCGAGAACGCGGGCGAGTTGCCCGGGCTCCAGGCTGAGGTTTCGCTGGACCGTCGCGGTCGGCAGGGTGTGCTGGTCCAGGAAATTGACCCGCGCCCACTCGATATCGGCACTCACGTCTCGAACCATCGAGGTGTCCGAGGAGAAATTGTTCGCCGACAACGCCGTAGCCACCAGGCTCGCTTTGCTCGGCAGCAGGTCGGGGAATGCCCGGTCGGACACCCGCGGCCAGAAATAGCGCAGTTGCCGCAACGCGGCGGCGTGAAATGTCCTGGCCTGCACGCCCTGGACGCCGAGGCCGCCTAGTCGCGTCTTGAGTTCTCCGGCGGCTCGGTTGGTGAAGGTCACGGCAAGGGATCGAGCGGGATCGTGTTCGCCGGTGAGAACGCCGTAGGCGATCCGATGGGTTATCGCGCGCGTCTTGCCGGTACCGGCCCCGGCGAGGACCGCGACGGGTCCGGACAGGCTCTCGGCAACGGCCCGTTGCTCAGCGTCGAGGCCTTCGAGAACGGCGGCGGGATCCATGGGCCGATGCTTCCACGGCGCACCGACAGTGCGCGACGAACCCCACAGGGTCAGTGGGTGAAGGCGAGTTCGATGAGGATGATGCCGAAGCCGAGGAGTCCGTAGATGGTCGCCCACAACCACTGCCTGCCCCGGGGGAGCCCGGAGCGGCGCGCAGCGAAGGCTCCCCAGAAGAACAAACTGGCCACCCCGAGGACTTCGGCCAAGCGGACCACGGCGCGAGGATCTTGCTGCACGATCAACCACACAAACCCGAGGGCAACGACGGGTATGCCCACCGCGACGTACTGCACGGCGATGCCCAGGAGGTGCCGGCGTTCTTTGGCCGATAGGCGCTTGCCGGTGCGGATCTGCACGTCGAGCGCGTCGGAGAACGCGTGCGCGAGGGAAAGCGCCAGCAGCGGTGCGAAGACGACGACCACGAGGTCCATGAACGGTGTGCCGGACCACGACTCGGCTTCCTGGTTATAGACGGCCAGCGCCACCATCAAGATGATGGTGGCGTAGATCAGCCGGTGCGGATCGAAAGCGATTTTCCCGACGTATAGCTGGACGTGCTTCTCGTCGTATTCGCTTTCCTTCTCCATCGCGTCACCTTATCCACCATCGCACGACTGCCCGGGAGTGCAGAGGCACTACCGGGCAGTCGTGGAACACGCCACTGACGAGTTGCTACCTACGAGGGCTTGACTCCGGTGTAGGTCGCGACATTATTGCCAGAAATCCTGAATTGAGCATCAAAATATGTCGTTGTGACGAGTATTGTGCTTGGCACATCAGCGCCTGTTAAT
>RGQW01000062.1 GCA_010029945.1 Actinomycetota bacterium
CTGCGAACGCCCTTGGTTCCCGATCGCATTTCGAGGTGAGTCCCCGTAACCTGAGATTAGGAGGGTTTATGAGATCGCCGAGAAAGTTGCTGACGTTTCACACCGATCCCAGCACGATCGCGCCTCCGCGTGTTCCGACTCTGGTGCACGCTTTTCAGGGATTTGTGGATGCCGGTGGCGGTGTTCGGCAGGCAGCCGATCACATTCGGGAGACCTGCACCACCGAACTTGTGGCGACGTTCGATTCTGATGAGTTGCTTGACTACCGCGCGCGACGCCCACGAATGACCTTCTCCTCGGACCATTTCTCCGCGGTGGAGTCGTCTCGACTCGAAGTGAATCGAGTTGTCGATGCCGAAGGTCGCGACTTCTTCCTGTTAGACGGTCCGGAGCCCGATTACCAGTGGAATCGCTTTCTGGCGGCGGTCGATCTGCTGGTCGATGAGTTCGGTCTATCCCACGCGGTGGGACTCACCGCCATTCCCTGGCCGGCACCGCACACGCGTCCGATCGGCATCACGGTGCACGGAAACGACGCCGCGTTGACCGCGGGCCGCAGCGCTGTCCTGGGCGATATCGAAGTTCCCGGGCACATGGGTGCGTTACTCGAATTCCACCTCGGCCAGCGCAGCCTGTCATCGATCGGGGTGACAGCCCAGGTGCCCCACTACCTCGTGCAATTCGACTATCCGAGATGCGCGATGGTGCTGATCGAGGGGCTTACCGAGGTGACCGGACTGCGCTTGACGGGCATGGGCCTGGAGTCCCAGGCCGAGAAAGCCGACGGCGAGGTCGCAGAGCAGTTGACGGGCAACGAGGAATTCGCCGCGGTCGTGAGCGCTCTGGAGACGCAGTACGACCAGATGATCGAAGCACGCAGCGCGCTGACCAAGCCAAGCAGTGCTCCGCAGGGTGAGGTGCCCAGTGGTGACGAGATCGCTGCCCAGGTAGAGGAATTCCTTGCAGGCCTCGAAGGCTCGACCGATAAGGAAGACAAGTCGGGCAACGAAGACGCGTCTTAGAGTTGAGCGGTTAGGCCGTCAGAATTCGTATCGGCGCTTAACTTGAGCACACGGTCCCTGGTTCCGGCAGGTCGCCGGTGAGCAGGTAGGTGTCCGCGAAATTGTCGATGCACAGGTTGCTACCGCCATACACCGTGTGACCGTCGCCGCGGTGGGTCAAGAGTCGACTGGTCGGGAGTTGGGCACGCAGCGCCTGTGACCATGCGTAGGGAGTTGCCGGATCGTAGGTCGTTCCAATGATCAAGATGGGTGCGCTCGTGGTGGAGGTCACCGGCGCGGGTGGTGTGTCCGAATGTCCGAACCACGTGCTGCACGGGGCGTTGCCCCAGGACATCGCGACGGCCATCTGTGGAACCCGGGCATCGGTCGACCACTCGGATGCCGCTCGGCGCAGGCCCTTGATACCTGGCGTCGGGGGATAATCCCAGCACCCGATGGCGTAGAAGGCCGACGTGATGTTGCTGCCGAAGGTGTTGGGGCCGGTTTGGTCATTCGCCAACTGTGCGAGCAGTTGCAGAGTCGAACCGTCGCCGTCGAGCGCTTGGCTCAATCCCGAACGCAGCGTCGGCCATAGATCGGTCGAATACATCGAGAAGAACAGGGCTGTGAGGGCCTCGGCTTGCACGAGGCGCCGGCTGCCATCTGATGGCAGTGGTGCCCGGTCGAGTTGCACGAGTAGTCGGTTGATGGCCGAGAGCACTCCTGCCTGCGTTGTCGCGATGCAGTTCGATCGCTTCGCACAATCGGCGGCGAAGCGGGCGATGGCTCGTTGGAATCCTGCAGATTGATCTTCGGACACTTCCATCGCGTTCAGAGACGGATCTACTGCTCCGTCGAGAACCATGCGTCCCACACGGTCCGGGAAGCGTTGGGCATACAGAGCACCGAGTTCGGTCCCGTAGGAAAAGCCGAACCAGTTCAACTCGTCATCACCGAGGACGCGGCGAAGGATGTCCATGTCGCGCACGGTGTTCTCGGTGCCGACAGATCGAGCGAGAGCAGCATCGCGATCGAGACACCCTTGGGAAATGCGATCGGCTCGGGAGAACAGTGTGCGCCGCTCGCGGGCGGTGTCGGGCGTGATGTCGGTCCGATTCCAGCGCAGTATCTGCTTGTCGGTAAGGCAGGTGACGGGTGTGGACTGTCCGACTCCACGTGGATCGAATCCGACGATGTCGTAGACCGCTCGAACATCTGAGTCGATGACGGTGCTGAGGTATTCGGCGAAGTCCACGCCGCCCGCCCCAGGGCCGCCGGGATTGACCAGCAGGCTCCCGCGCGCATTGCCGCTGGCGGGGATGCGAAGGACGGCGAGATCCAGGGTTCGACCTGTGGGATTGCGGTAGTCCAGCGGCACGGTGACCGTCCCGCATTCGGAGCCACGTGCTGCATCGTCGCAGGGGCCCCACGTGAGGGTCTGGGTGTAGAAGCGCGCCAGATCGGCATCTGCCTCGTCCGCTGCAGCGGGGGAGACCATGACCGGGGAGACGATGACCGCGGATCCCAGGACGGCCACACCAGCGCACCCACCGATCCACCTGCGTGCCCGCCGCCTCATAGCTGCCTGCGAACGCCTCATGGCTGAGACCGTACGTCATGGCATACGCCGAGCCGTGGCGGCGACCGCTCTTCGGTGATGGGGTGCGCGCCGCTACCGGTCGGGGAGATGGTCCTGGAGACGGTCGGGGAGACTCCCGACGGCGGTATCGCGCTGGTCATGGCAGGCTAGGGGGGCACAGCACGCATGTCGGATCCGTCTTCGAAGGGGGCCACTCGGGTGAGCCAGGGCGTCAGCGCGGTCGATGACCTTCCAACTCCCTCGACGGGCAGTTCGGTATTCACCTTCACGGATACGGCCGTGCTGGCGGTGTCCGCGGTCGACGCACCCGAGGTGATCACGTCCTCTGACATCGACGGATGGCTCGCTCCGGCGTACGCGAGTGCGGGTTTGCATGGAGGAATGCTGGAGCAGCTGGCAGGAATCTCCGAGCGTCGTTGGTGGCCGTCGGATGTGACATTCGCTGATGCAGCCGCGATGGCTGGCGCCAAGGCCATCGCAGAAGCCGGCGTTGATCCCCGAGCCATCGGTTTGCTGGTGGATACATCCGTGTGTCGTGAGCGGTTGGAGCCGTCCGCATCCGTTGATGTGCACCGTCAACTCGGACTCTCATCAGCATGTGTGAACTTCGATCTGTCGAACGCGTGCTTGGGCTTCATGAGCGGAATGCAACTCGCGGCCAACATGATCGACAGCGGGCAGATCGATTACGCATTGATCGTCGATGGTGAAGGAAGCCGTCAGCCTCAGCAGGCGACCATCGAGCGTCTCAACTCCCAGGGCGCGACCCGAGAAGACATTGTGGAGAACTTCGCCACATTCACGTTGGGCTCCGGCGGAGCGGCGATGGTCCTCGGGCGCGCGTCGCAGCATCGGGAAGGCCACAGGTTCCTCGGCGGTGTGTCGCGGGCTGCCACCGAGCATCACCTTCTGTGCACGGGTGATCTGACGGGAATGCGCACCGACAGTCGTGCGCTGCTCGAAGCAGCGGTGGACCTTGCCGTGCTCACCTGGACCGATGCCGCCGAACACTTCGACTGGACCGACCTGACGATGTATGTGATCCATCAGGTGTCGAAGATCCACACCGAAGCGATCGCTCGTGCCCTGAAGATCGATCCTGAACGTGTGCCGCAGACCTTCCCCACGCGAGGCAACATCGGACCGGCGTCGGTCCCCTTCACGTTGGCGATGAATTCCGAACATCTGGTGTCGGGAGACAGGGTCGCCTGCATGGGCATCGGCTCGGGCTTGAATGCCGCTGTCATCGACATCGAGTGGTGACTTCGGCGCGGATTCCCGCTCGCACCGCACCTCCCGTGAAGGGGTTCGACCCAACGTGGTCCCGGATTGTCTTCATCGACGACGAACACATCGACTACGAGCGCATCAACAACGAAGGTGCGCAACAGCTGGCTGAAGCGTCGCAATCGGTCGACGAGATCAAGCCGGTTGTCGAGACGCTGGGAGTCCACGTTCTCGATACGAATCCCGAACACGTCGAACTCACCGTTGTGTGTGTTCATGGAAATCCAACGTGGTCCTATCTGTGGCGCAACGTCGCTCGACAAGCACCTCCAACGGTGCGCGTCATCGCCCCCGATCAGGTCGGTATGGGTTTCTCCGCGAGAAGCGGCGGAATCCGCCGACTCGATCAGCGCGTTCGAGACCTGTCAGCAATCGTAGGCAGCCTGGATGTTCGCGGACCGGTCGTCGTTCTCGCCCACGACTGGGGAGGACCCGTCGCGCTCGGCTGGAGTGAGAACGTCATGGGGGACGAAGACTCGCCGTTTTGGATGGCCGGCGTTGTCCTGACGAATACCGCTGTGCACCAACCGGAGCATCGGGGCATTCCGTGGGTCATCGCAGCGACGCGCCTACCGGGCATCCGTGGAGTGATGACCCGCCGGACACAGGGCTTTGTTCGGGCGACAACCCGAATCTCCCGAGTCGATGCCGAGACGGCGCGTGCGTTCCGAGCTCCGTATCCCACGGCTCCAGACCGTCACGCGATCGATGATTTTGTGGCGGATATTCCGACCGGACCCGACCACCCGACCTCGGCGGTCCTCGAGGGAATCGCTTCGCGACTCGACACACTCGCGGACGTCCCTACCTTGCTGGTCTGGGGAATGCGCGACCCCGTCTTTTCAGTGCGATACCTGGACGACCTCCGCCGACGGCTGCCGCATGCGATCGTGCAGCAGTATCCGGATGCTGGGCATCTGGTGTTGGAGGATCGCCCAGACGCCATCGCCGATATTTGGTCCTGGATAGTGCGTGTTCCCGCGTCACTCGATGGTGGCGAGAAAGACACAGATTCAGACCTCGTGCACGCGCACGAAGCGACGGAAGACGACCTTGGAAAGAACCTTCGGCGACGAGGTCGAGGTTCTACTTCTGCGGCAGTGGCGATGTCCGAGCCAGCGTCGGGTGCATCACGGGGTGCATCGCCGGAATCCGATCTCTTCCGAGATGTGTCGTGGGGGGCACTCGAGGGTCGTGTTGCCGAGCTCGCCGACGCCTTCGCGCGCCGAGGAGTCAGCGCGGGCGATCGGGTCGCGGTCTTGATTCCCCCGGGAGCTGACTTGCTCGCCGTTGTGTACGCGGTGTGGCGGATCGGAGCCAGCATCGTGGTCATCGACGCTGCTCATGGTGCGCGATCCCTGCTTCGCTCGCTCAGGGGCGCCCGGGTGGATCACGTCGTGGCCGTGCGCCGAGCCGCGCCGGTGGTTCGTCTCCTGAACGTGCCAGGAGAAGTTTTTTGGCAGCACCGTTTGGCTGGGTTGTTGGATGCTGAAGCCCAGCCTCACGGCGTAGCGGCGGCCCACGTTGCCCATTCAGATGCTGCGATCGTGTTCACATCGGGAGCGACGGGCCCGGCCAAGGCGGTCGCGTACTCCCGAGCCGGAATCGCCGCCACTCGGGACACCCTGCTCGGTCACTATGAGTTCACCGACGACGACGTCCTCGTTGCCGCTTTTGCACCCTGGGCGGTGCTGGGCCCTCTGTTGGGCATCTCCTCGGTCATTCCGGCGATGGATGCCTCGCGTCCGGGTTCATTAACGGCGGAGTCGTTGTCGGCGGCGATGGAGCATGCCGGGGGAACGGTCATGTGGATGTCACCGGCGGCGCTGAGTTCGGTGCTCTCCGGGGCTCGACCGGGCTCGGACACCCGCACCCGCCTCGCGGGCGCCGGATCGTCTCTTCGGCTGCTATTGCTCGCGGGTGCACCGATCGCCCGATCGTTGCTGCGCGACGTCATGGACCTGTGGCCGGAGTGTGACGTTCGCACGCCGTACGGCATGACCGAGGTTCTCCCGGCAACGGACGTGACCGCTCGCGAGGTGCTCGCAGAGCCGCCGGGGGCGGGGGTGCTCGTCGGTCGGCCGCTGCCGTCGGTGGAGATCGCTGTGGCGGTGGTGGATTCTGATGGCACGCCGTCGAGCGAACTGAGCACCGAGGCGGGAGTACTCGGGGAAGTAGCCCTGCGAGCTCCTCATCTGAAGGATCGGTACGACGCACAAGCGTTCGTGGAGCAACGCACCTCACGCAATCGGGGATGGCACCGGACGGGGGATGTCGGAGTTCTCGATACGCAGGGCCGGCTATGGCTCGAGGGTCGTCTGGGCCACGTGATCACCACGGTGAACGGGCCGGTTGGCCCGGTGTCGATCGAACAGCGCATCGAGGAGGGTCTGGGCGGAGTCGGCGCCGACCGGATCGTGACTGCAGCGGTCGGTGTGGGACCAGCCGGTGCGCAAGTGCTCGTGGTTGTGTGCGCTCCCGCCGTCGTCGGCGCAGGTGCGCCACGGATACGGCAACGGCACGTCGATCTCGCGGAGATGAGCCTCGCGACGCGTGTGCGCGCGATCGCGCGCGATGCGCATGTGCCCGATGTGGCGGCGGTGCTGTGGATCGATCGGATGCCGGTGGATATCCGGCACGGGGCCAAGATCGACCGTGCGCGCCTTGCGGCAGACGCGGAGCGGCTTCTTGCGGGGCACGGATGAGTGGGAGCCTTTCGTCGCCGGGGTCGAAAGGTCGACTGCTGGTCACAGGTGGGCGCGGCTTGCTCGGAAGCGCTGTCGTGCGGGCGGCGCTCGCGGATGGCTGGGATGTTGTGTGCTTTCAGCGGCACCCCTCGGGGATGGCCGATGAGCAATCGACGGGCGGTGCACGCGTAAAGGACTTCCTGGGATCCATCGTCGAGGCCTCCGATGTGCGACGGGCGCTCGAGGGCGTGGACGCGGTCGTTCATTTGGCAGCGCGGGTAGGAATCGACGGGTCGTGGTCGCAATTCGAGACTGTCAACGTCGAAGGAACCCGCCTCGTTCTCGACTGTGCAGCCGACGCGGGCGTCCACGCGTTCGTCTACGTGTCCTCTCCGTCGGTAGCGCACGTGGGGGAGCCGCTCATCGCCGCTGCAGCCGATACTGCCGATCCGGCTCGAACCCGCGGTCACTACTCGCGATCGAAGGCGATGGCCGAGCGCATCGCGCTCGATCCGCGCGTCAGCATGCCGGTCGTTGCGGTGCGACCACATTTGGTGTGGGGCCCGGGTGATCAGCAATTGGTCGGACGCATCATCGATCGAGCTGCGAGTGGTCGCCTGTTCCTGATCGACGGCGGCCGCGCCCTCATTGACACGACCTATGTCGATAACGCAGGAGAGGCCATTGTGCGGGCGCTGGACAGAGCACAGGATCCGTCGGTCCGAGGCCGCGCCTTCGTGGTGAGCAACGGTGAGCCCCGACCGGTGCGCGACGTCATTGAGGCCATCGTCGACGCGGCCGGGGTCGAGGTATCCGTGAGGTCCATTCCCCGAGGCCCCGCGTGGGTGGCCGGAACCGTGGGCGAGGCCGCGGCTTCGGTTTCCGGTCGAGAGCCGGTCATCACTCGATTTCTCGTCGAGCAGCTGTCCACGGCGCATTGGTTCGACCCTCGTCAGACATGGGAAGCGCTCCGATGGAGGCCCCGGGTCTCCTTCGACGAGGGAATCGCCCGGTTGGCAGCGTCGCTTCGGCGCGCCTAAGCCGACGAATGCCCATGGGCCGGTAGACAAGGGCCACCAGCACAAAGAGCAAGGCCCCTCGAAGTATGAGTTCGAGGGGCCTTGCCATGAAAGTTCCCGGCTGCCGCCCGGTTTCCCGGGGCCTTCGCGGTGTGTGCAGTCCGCGTGGCTCGCCCTGCGTCTCCGCAGCGCCTTCAGCTCGTTTCCTTTCCCGACCCGCTCCCTGCCACCATCCCCGCCAGCACTCGGGGACTTCCGGGTCTAGCCCGGTAGGCCGCTAGTTTTCGGACCGTCCCGCACCTTGCGGTGCGTTGGGAGATTTCTAACAGGCGTTGGCAAGGCGACACAAGCGGTTCACCAAAAATTTTTTCGTCAATCTAGACACACTCGTCACACAAATTTTCCTGTGCAACTTCCTCCACTCTGGTCTACCGAATCGGGCCGGGTCGGCGTTCCCGATACCGTTCCTCGGTGACCGATTTCGGGTTCGACGTGGTGGCCCGGATGGATGACGATCATTCGCTCCCAGAAAGGCAGCTTGGTCGCAGCGGCGTCATCACCACACCTCACGGTCAGATCCGAACTCCCGCGTTCATTCCTGTCGGCACCAAAGCCACGGTGAAGACCGTGCTACCGGAATCCATGCGTGACCTGGGAGCTCAAGCGGTGCTCGCCAACGCCTACCACCTCTACCTGCAGCCCGGTGCGGACATCGTGGAGGCGGCAGGGGGCTTGGGTGCCTTCATGAACTGGCCCGGTCCGACGTTCACCGACAGTGGCGGGTTTCAGGTGCTCTCGCTCGGCGTCGGATTTAAGAAGGTTCTCGCCATGGACGTCAGCGACCGTACGGTCGACGATGTTGTCGCACCGGGTAAGGACCGACTCGCTCACGTGGATGACGACGGAGTGACCTTCACCTCACACCTCGACGGGTCTCGCCATCGCTTCACGGCCGAAGTCTCGATGCAGGTGCAGCATGCCCTCGGGGCCGACATCATCTTCGCGTTCGACGAGTGCACCACGCTGATGAATTCCCGCGACTATCAACAGGTGGCGATGCGCCGAACTCTCGAATGGGCTCAGCGGTGCATCGCGGAGCATCGACGGATCACCGCCGATCGACCGGAGCGGGCCTATCAGGCTCTCTTCGGCGTCATCCAGGGCGCGCAGTACGAGGACCTGCGCCGCCAGGCCGCCTCAGATATCGCCGCATTGCCGTTCGACGGGTTCGGCATCGGTGGTGCCATCGAGAAAGAGCGGATGGCAGACATCGTGCGTTGGGTGTGCGAGGAATTGCCCGAAGGAAAGCCGCGTCACCTTCTGGGCATCGGTGAGCCGCAGGATTTCTTCACGGCTATTGCCTCCGGTGCCGACAC
>RGQW01000063.1 GCA_010029945.1 Actinomycetota bacterium
ACAACGAAGGAACCATCGAGATCGACGGGGAGATCCTCCCGTGCACCTTCACCGAGGTGACCGGTGACAGCGCGCGCGACATCTACGAACGCCTGATCAACAGTTGGTCGTCCTACCGAATGTACGAACGCAACATCAAGCGAGACATTCCGATCTTCGTCGCTCAACTGGAAGGTACGACGACGTCCTGACCGTTGTAGGTACCCCGGACGCTGTCGACTTGGAACCGTGTGAACATCTCTTCTGCATACCAATTGAGATCATGCGTCTTGCGCACCACTTCCGCGTGCGCCGGGCGGCGGTAGGCGAAATCCGAAATCGCCTTCGCGTCCCGCCAAATACTGAAGGTTCCCTGCAATCCGACCGGCGCTTCACCGATGCCGAGGGTGAACAGCACTCCGGGATCCGACCGCAGATCCAAGCTCACCGGCGGCACGGAGGACCAGAACTTGGGCCACATGCTGACCTTGATGCGCGCACGGGTGATGGCCGCGATCGGTCCAGGATCGGCTTTGGTGTCCGGCACGGCGAAGGGATCGCGACCGGACCACTTACCGCGGGTGACCAGGGGTCGCATGGTGATGCCGAGTTGTTCATCTGACGCGGCATTCCAGGTAGCGCAGACACCGGACTCCTCGAATGCTCTCGAGTGGTCCTCGTCGACCCAGGTGGTGAGCAGCGCCCAATGGGTCGGGTCAGCATCGCGCATCGTGAACGTTTCGCCCGATCCTGTTCCCATCAATTTGGCGAACCGCAGACCCGGCAGCGAGCGAACGGCCCGACGTTGACTCCCCATGCGCAGAAAACTGCGGGGAATCTGCATCCCCGATACACCCCAGACATCGAGGCGAACGACAGGCGGCGTGCTCACCGTTCCAGCGTATGCGCGCGCCAGGCAGACGACACCATGTCCTCGAGGTCGCGGGAAGCCCGCCAGCCCATCTCGTCGCGGATCAAGTCCGTGGCCGCAAACGTGGCAGGAGGGTCGCCTGGTCTGCGTGGAGCCACTTGGGCACCGACATCTGCTCCGGTCACCGAACCGATGACGTCCATGACTTCGCGCACCGAACTGCCGACCCCACGTCCGACGTTGAAGACGTCGGCGGCATTCCCACCCTCGCAGCGAGTGGCCGCCGCCACATGCGCCTCGGCAAGGTCCACAACGTGGATGTAGTCGCGGATGCAGGTGCCATCCGGTGTCGGATAGTCATCACCAAAGATCTGCGGGCGACGTCCGGCGTCGAGTGCGGCGAACACCATAGGGATCAAGTTGTTGACGCTGTTGTCGCCGAGTGAGTCGGCTCCGGCGCCGGCCACGTTGAAGTAGCGGAGCCCCACCCACGACAGGTTCCATGCGGCACCGGCATCGCGCGCCAGCCACTCGCCCACCACTTTGGTCTGACCGTACGGATTCTCCGGAGTCAGCGCGGCGTCCTCGGCGACGGGGTTGGTCGCCGGCGTTCCATAGACGGCGGCAGATGATGAGTACACGAAGTTGCGAACGTCCTTTTCCTTCATCACCGACAGAAGGTCCACCATTCCGCCGACGTTCTCCGCGTAGTACTCCAGCGGCATATCGACAGATTCACCAGCGGCCTTCAACGCCGCGAGATGAATAACCCCGGTGATCGAGTAATCATCGATCGCTTGGGACAGGGCACGGCGATTTTGGATACGGGCCTGCACAAGCGGCACATCCTCGGGCACGCGATGAGCTAGCCCATGGGAGAGATCGTCGATGGCGACCGGACTCATGCCAGCGTCCTTCAGGGCAAGGACAACGTGTGCTCCGATGTATCCGGCTCCACCCGTGATCAACCAGGCGCTCACGAGAAGACCTCACCGGTGAGACGTTCATACGCCTCGACGTATTTCGCTCGCGTTTGCTCCACGATGTGATCGGGTAATTCAGGCGGCGGGGTTTGCGAGTCCTTATCCCATCCGGATTCTGGAGATGTCAACCAATCGCGCACGAACTGCTTGTCGAAAGACGGCTGCGCATGACCCGGCTCCCATTGATCAGCCGGCCGATCGCGATCACCACCTCGTCGAAGGTGATGTTCATGTCGTGCTCACCGATCTCGGCCTTGGTCGCCGGAGTGAAGATGGGTTTCGGTAGCCGCGAGCCGTCCTTCAAGCCGGGGGGTAGGCCCTGCCCGCAGATCTTCTGCGTGGCCCGGTAGTCCGCGAGCCCCGATCCGGCCAGGTAGCCGCGCACCACGCACTCCACCGGGAACATGTCGAGTCGCTCACACACCATCGCGCGTTCTCGAACCGAGGCCGGAGCCGAAGCCCGCGACACATGACTCGGGACGATGTCCGCAAGTTGTTCGAACCACCACAGGGACAGCTGGGTCAGGATCGTGCCCTTATCCGGAATGAGGGTGGGGAGCACCCAGTCGTAGGCGGAGATCCGGTCACTCGCGATGAAGAGCAGCCGATCATCGGGAGTGGAGAAGAGGTCGCGGACCTTCCCGCTGTAGACGTGCTGGTACTCGGCCGGCAGACCGTAGTCCACCACCGGTGCTGTCATCACAGGATGTCCTCCGGCCGGTAGCCCGCCGCATCAGGGAACCGCTCAGTAAGGAGTTCGATGCGCTCGGCAATAACGCGAACCTGATTTGCGGCCGCGCCGGTGAAGTCCAATGGCGCAGCGATGATCTCGGTGATCTCTTCCAGCGATAAACCGATGCGTTCATCTCCCGCCAACATGGCGAGCAGATCGGTGTCCTCGCCGTCTCTCATCTGCAACGCTGCCGCAACCGCGTGCTCCTTGATCGCCTCGTGCGCACTCTCTCGGCCCTTGCCCGATCGCACGGCGGCCATCAACACCTTGGTAGTGGCAAGGAATGGCAAGTAGCGTTCGAGTTCGGTATCGATCACAGCCGGGAATGCCCCGAAACCGTCGAGCACCGTCAGGAACGTTTCCAACAGTCCGTCCATCGCGTAGCAGGCGTCCGGCAGCGCCACTCGGCGAACCACCGAACACGAGACGTCCCCTTCGTTCCACTGCTGACCCGCGAGGTCGGCGGTCATCGTCGCGTAGCCGCGCAGAAGTACGTGCATACCGTTGATGCGCTCGCACGAGCGAGCGTTCATCTTGTGCGGCATCGCCGACGAGCCGACCTGCCCTGGACGGAAACCCTCGGTGGCGAGTTCATGACCGGCCATCAATCGCACCGTGGTGGCGAGGTTCGACGGCGCGGACGCGAGTTGCACCAGCGCGCTCAGGACGTCGTAGTCCAGGGACCGCGGATACACCTGGCCAACACTCACCAAAGCCGCGTCGAACCCAAGGTGTTCGGCCACACCACTCTCGAGTTGCGCGAGCTTGTCGCTGTCACCGTCGAGAAGATCAAGCATGTCCTGCGCCGTCCCGACCGGTCCCTTGATGCCACGCATCGGATATCGATCGATGAGCATTTCGAGGCGGTCCAGCCCGAGAAGCATCTCCTGCGCAATCGTGGCAAAGCGTTTGCCCAACGTGGTGACTTGAGCGGCGACGTTGTGTGAGCGACCAGCCATGGCGGTTTCGGAGTACGCGACGGCTAGGCCGGCGAGACGATCGAGTGACGCCACCGACTTGTCGCGGATCAATTCCATCGATTGCCGCAGTTGCATCTGCTCAACATTCTCGGTCAGATCGCGCGAGGTCATGCCGAGGTGAATGGACTCGTGCCCGGCGAGCGCATTGAACTCCTCGATGCGCGCCTTGACGTCGTGCTTAGTCACCCGCTCGCGCCCGGAGATAGACATTAGGTCCACATCGCCCGCCCGCGCCTCGTAGTCGGCGATGGTTGCGTCGGAGATATCCAGGCCGGCTGCGGCCTGAGCCCGCATCACCGCGATCCACAGCCGCCGCTCCGCGATGATCTTTGATTCGGGTCCCCAGATAGCCCGCATGGCCCCGGACGCATAGCGCTCGGCGAGCACGTTTGGCACGCTCACGCCGACATTCTTCCACGTTGCCGGTGACACCGTGCCGACGAGCCGATGAGGGGTGCTATTCCTTGGTGGCAGCCGCCAGCGCGATGTCGCGGCGGTGGTGCGAGCCCTCGAGAATGATGAGGTCGACAGCCGTGTACGCGCGCTCCCGAGCCTGATGCAACGTGTCGCCGACCGCCGTGACAGACAGCACTCGGCCACCGGACGCGGCTATCGATCCGTCGTCCTGCACCCTCGTCCCCGCGTGCAAGATGTCCACTCCAGCGCTGGCGGCGGCATCATCCAAACCGGCGATCACGTCACCCGTTCGTGGACTCTCCGGGTACCCCTGGGCGGCGATAACGACGGTGACGGCGGCATCGCTCGACCAGACTGGAGCGGGATGGGTCTCCAGATGGCCTGTGGCTGCGGCCATCATCAGTCCGCCAAGACCGGACTGCAGTCGGGCAAGCACGACCTGGGTCTCCGGGTCACCGAAACGCGCGTTGAACTCAACAACGCGAATGCCACGTGATGTCATCGCCAGTCCGGCGTACAGAAGTCCGACGAACGGAGTTCCTCGGGCGGCCATTGCGTCGATCATCGGTTGCAACACCCGCGCCGTCACATCGTCGACTACGTCGGCCGGCGCCCACGGCAGCGGCGAGTACGCACCCATGCCGCCGGTGTTCGGGCCGGCGTCATCGTCGTGGGCACGCTTGAAATCCTGCGCGGGCTGCAACGGCACAACGCATGTTCCGTCGGTGATCGCGAAGAGAGAAACCTCCGGACCATCGAGAAACTCCTCCATCACCACGGCACTCCCGCCGGCAAGGCACGCTCGCGCGTGGGCGGCGGCGACAGCACGATCGTCGGTGACCACAACGCCCTTGCCGCCGGCCAAACCATCGTCCTTCACGACGTACGGGGTTCTGGGTCGAGTAAACGTGTCGAGGGCACCGTCGATCTGATCCTCATCGGTACACACCAACGCCATGGCCGTCGGTACACCGGCCTCGGCCATGACTTCCTTGGCGAACGCCTTGCTGCCTTCCAATTGAGCCGCCTGCGCGGATGGTCCGAAGCAGGCGATTCCCGCCGCGCGAACAGCGTCGGCTGCACCTGCGACCAGCGGAGCCTCGGGACCGATGACTACTAGATCGCTACCGCGATCGAGCGCGAGCGCAGCGATCGCTTGTGTGTCGGTCACATCGAGTGGGAGCGTGGTCACATCACCAGCGATGCCCGCATTCCCCGGAGCACATTCGACCCCCGTGACGTTCTCGTCCCGCATGAGCGCTCGGACGATGGCGTGTTCGCGTGCGCCCGAGCCGACGATCAGGACCTTCACGCGATCGAACCTACCGGCTTCGTTCTATCACCAGCACAGACGCGGATGCAATCGTCAGGCTCCCGTGTAGTGGGCGTCAATGATGCCGAAGACGTCATCCAAAATCGCCAGGCCTTCTGTGACCTCGGCTTCGCTGACCGTGGCGGGTGGGACAACGTGCATCCGGTTGAAGTTAGTGAAGGGGATCAAGAACCGCTTCTTGCACTCGGTAACCAGTTCCGTCATCGCCGGTGATGTGCCGGCGTACGGCGCCAGCGGCTCCCGGGTGGCTCGGTCTGTCACCAGGTCGAGCGCCCAGAAGACGCCGAGGCCGCGCACTTCACCGATGACCTTGTGCTTGTCCATCAGGTCGCGCAGGCCGGGGCCAATGACCTTTTCACCGATCTCGGCGGCGTGCTCATTGACCTTCTCTTCGCGCATCGCATCGATGGATCCGACGATGGAGGCGGTGGCGAGTGGGTGCCCGGAGTAAGTGAGGCCACCGGGGAACACGCGGTCATCGAACGTGGCGGCGATGTCCGCGGAGATGACGACACCGCCCACCGGAACGTAGCCGGAGTTGGAGCCTTTCGCGAACACGATGAGGTCTGGCTGGGCATCCCAGTTTTGGAAGGCAAACCACTTGCCGGTACGCGCGAAGCCGGACATGGTCTCGTCGGCGATCCACATGATCTCGTACTTGTCCGCTAGCGCCCGCACACCTTCGAGGTATCCCGGCGGCGGCACCAGGATGCCGGCGGTTCCGACGACGGATTCCAGAATGATCGCGCCGACGGTGTTCGGGCCTTCGAACTGGATGACCTGCTCGAGGTGTTGCAGCGCACGCTCGGTTTCTTGCTCGGGACTGTCCGACCAGAACGGTGAGCGGTACGGGTACGGGCCGAAAAAGTGCACGTGCTGGCTCGCGTACTCATTCGGCCAGCGGCGCGGATCACCAGTCGCGGTGATCGCCGCGCCTGTGTTTCCGTGGTACGAGCGGTAGGTCGACAGCACCTTGTGCTTGTGCGTGTGGATCCGCGCCATGCGGATCGCGTTCTCCACCGCATCGGCGCCGCCATTGGTGAAGAAGACCTTCGCCATATTCGGCCCGGCGAGTTCGACGATGCGCTTGGCAGCTTCACCACGCTTGTCATTCGCATGCTGCGGAGCGATCGTCGACAACTTCCCGGCCTGCTCTTGGATCGCGGCAATCACCTTCGGGTGTTGGTGACCGATGTTCACGTTCACCAGTTGAGAGGAGAAGTCCAACCACTTGTTGCCGTCGTAGTCCCAGACGTACGAACCCTCGGCCGCCGCGATACACATCGGGTTCAAAGCACCCTGGGCGCTCCACGAATGGAAGACGTACTGACGGTCTAGGTCGAAGACGTGCTTGCCCTGGGCGGGATCGGGGGAAAACGACATGCCAACTCCTCGTTGTTCCAAGTGGTGAACGAAGCGTAGAACCGAACGAATGTTCAGGACAATCAGGGCAGGGATGTCCGTCTACGTGAGCGGATTTACCCAACGCACTTGCGGGATTCGCGCAAAGTCGCTGTCGGCAGAGTGCACCGTACCTCCGTGTTCCCAGGCCAATGCCGCAATGTGGACATCGTTGACAGCATCACCACCGGTGCCCTCGGGAGTGAAGGCTCGGATCGCATGCGGATGACGTGGGCCTGGGTGGATCACGGAGACATTCGGTGCATCCAGCCACGTCTCGACAATGGCAACCGCTGCATCGACCGACAGTGGCCTGGCATAGACCTTGGGGTTGGTGGATAACCGAAGAAAAGCCAGCAGGGACGCCCACGGTAGGCCGACGAGTTCATCACCCGACAGGGTCTGCTGCCACCAACGACGGGCTCGATCATGGAACGGCGATGATGCTTCTGTCGCGTAGAGAAGAAGGTTCGCATCCGGCACGATCACTGCGCATCACGCTCGAGGCCTTCCGACACGCGCAGAAACCTCACCACCTCCGGGTCCTCACCCGCCGCTTCTGCTTCATCCGCGGTCATGATGCGTGCACCGAGGTCGATGACCGGAGGGTCTACCACCAGTCGTGAAGTCGCTGGGGCAAGCCCGCGACGCACTGCCTCGTTGACCACTTCCTTGAACGTCCGCCCGGTGGCGCGGGCTCGCTCGCTCAGGGCCATGAAAAGATCGTCGTCCAGCGTAAGAGTCGTGCGCATCTCTTCAGATTAGCCTGTGGACATCAAGGCATCAATCTGTCCACGAGCGGTGGACTGCTGGCTTCGAGCCTTGGGATAGCGCACTGAGCTGGCGGCCACTTGCATCGAAGTTCGAGGGCTCCAGCCACTTCTCCATCGCTGCTCGCACCAGTGGCCAGTCACGATCCACCAGGGCAAACCAGGCTGTGTCCCTGTTGCGCCCTTTCACCACCGATGCCTGGGGAAACACCCCGTCGAAACTCATGCCCAACCGCTGAGCGGCGTTCATGGACTCGACATTCAGAGCATGGCACTTCCACTCGTAGCGCCGATAGCCCCTCTCGAAGGCGTTGCGCATCATTAGATACATCGCCTCGCTAGCCGCCCGGGAACCCTGCAATTCGGGTGAGTACGTGATCCAACCAACCTCGATACTCCGAGCAACAGGGTCGATGCGCAGGTACGACGCGACACCAAGCGCCCGATTATTTTCAGTCTCGATGACCGCGAAGAACATCGGATCGTCGCGACGTTGCACGGACAGCACCCAATGTCGGTAGTCCTCGGTCGAGGCAAAGGGTCCGTGCGGCATGTACGTCCACAGATCATCGTGGCCCTGGAAGGCCGCGAAGAGGTCTTCACCGTGGGCGCTTGCGTCCAGTGGTTCGAGTCGACAGTAGGAACCCGCCATGACAGCCCACTCTGGACGAGAACAGGCCGCTGGATCGACCGGGAGACCTATGCGGTTGCCTCGATCGTCGAGTTCGAAGTCGAGATCGAAGAAATCCATGTCAGTCGATTAAGTCGTGAATCGAGATAGTGGCGTTTCTGTCCTGCCCGACCCCGATCGCACTAATTCGACAGTTCGAGATGCTCTCTAGGAACTCCACATAGCTGCGGGCATTCGCCGGTAGGTCGTCGACTGAGCGAGCCTGCGAGATGTCTTCTTCCCAGCCAGGAAGGTATTCGTAGATCGGCTTCGCGTGATGGAACGCCGTCTGAGACTCCGGCAACTCATCCATGCGCGTGCCCTCAACCTCGTACGCCACACACACGGGGACCTTCTCGAAACCCGTCAGCACATCGAGTTTGGTCAGGAAGATGTCGGTCAGACCATTGACTCGCGTTGCATATCGAGCAATAGGCGCATCGAACCAGCCGCATCGACGATCTCGTCCCGTGGTCACGCCACGCTCTCCACCGATGGTGCGCAGACGCTCGCCATCGTCATCGAACAACTCGGTCGGAAATGGTCCGGACCCCACACGGGTCGTGTACGCCTTGAGAATTCCGATCACACGCGTGATTCGAGTGGGCCCAATCCCACTTCCCGTACACGCGCCTCCCGATGTCGGGTTGCTTGATGTCACGAACGGATACGTTCCGTGGTCAACATCCAGAAGGGTCCCTTGACCACCCTCGAGGAGAACGACCTTGTCGGCATCGAGTGCTTCGTTCAGAAGCAGCGATGTATCCCGGACC
>RGQW01000064.1 GCA_010029945.1 Actinomycetota bacterium
AGTTCCCCCGGTATCAGCGGTTCACTACGCCAGGACAACAGGTGGTCCACACGACCGTCGAAACGACCGTCGCCGAGCAGATGCCGCACGAACCGTTCCGAGGCATCCACGATGCGGGTGGGGAGGGGGTGGTCTGGCCTGCGCAATTCGATCAGCCCCATACGACACAGGAAGCCGTCGGCGTCAAAAATGCGTCGTCCTTCAGGGGACGACGGATCCGAACCGATGAGCCGCAGAGTGGTCGCCACCGACGGGCCGCGGGTGTCCACTTCGTTATTGAGAACAATGAAGAAAGCTTCGAAACGCGGGTCCACGTGGACGGCGGCTGCCACGATCAGGGTGCCTAGTTCCGAGTCCGACAGTCCGCAGAGCATCGCCCAGCGCGTCATGTCATCCGAAAGGTCTGCATCCGAAATGACCAGCCGGGAGTCGACTCCGGCAAGATCGCGCGCGTCCCGGATGACCAGATCCAGCGGGAAAACATGACCCCGACGCTCATCGGGGACGTCGTCGGGTCTGCGTGACTCGTCCACCAAAGCAGCGACACGTTCACCGACGACCGCCAAGAGCGCCCGCACGTGGCTCGCCGCGTGCGGATCCCAAACCTGGGGCGGAGTGGCCATCAGTTCTGATCTCTCTTGCGCGTTCGGATTCCTGCCTCGGGCGCCTCGGGATCCCGGCCGCGGACCACATCCCGGATCGGATCGTCCGTGCTGGAGACGACAATCTGCGGCGGCACCGTTTGTGGCGGACCGGCAGGTTCTGCGACACCGGCGGCGACGGGGAGGCTGACAACGACCGATAGGAACGGGTGATAGTCGGTACCCATCGCCGACCACAATTCGGTAGCGAAGCGGTCGGAGAAGATCTTTCCGCCCACCCTTAGATGGAGGTTGTGGCCTTGCTCGAGCAACGCGGCAAGTTCACCGGCACAAAATCGCTCGGGAATGTAGTCGTATTGCACGAGCGCGCGGAGCGCGAGACCGAGAAGTTGATGATCGTCCTCCGGGCGTGACGCCCAGGCAGTGAGAGCGTATGTGAGGTTGTAGAACCGAAACGGTTGGCGTCGTGATTCGACGATGCCGTTCTCACCCACTTCTTCGATCAAGGTGGTGGTGCGACGGGACAGGTCTTCACGGATATCAGCCAAGAACAAGTTCAACGTCGGAGCCGTTCGCGCTGCCGCCCACTCCTTCTTCGGGGCATCGAAGGCGACTTTGGCGGCCTGACCACCCAGGCGCTCGGACTCAAGCAGGGCAGCAACAGCTCGGTCGACGTCCGCCAACATGAGCATCTCCTTCGGGGAAGTTGTCGCAACTATGGCAGCCCCAAGGAACCCCCCTGGGGAGGCACGACCGTTGTGCTTGTGAAAATTGTGACGAGAGAGGTCAATGTGGGGCCCAAAAAAGTGTGCGAAACGGATATTTCGTACATCCGTGACAACTAACCGAACCGTGCCCTACCGTCACTTCCCATGGCTCTCTACACATGCCCCTCATGCGAAATGTCCGTCAACACCACCTGTGGCGCCTGTGACGCCGCCCTCGTCGACGACGTTCTCGTCAAAGACGACGGCACGTCCGTTGCGATCTCCGTGTGCCCGAACGGCCACGGCAAGATCAAGTCGCCCATGTGCTGCGGCACAGACATGACCTGCACGGTCTGAAAATCACCGGCTGAGAATCACCGCCTGATTCACCGGCCGCAGGCGCAGCCAATGCACAGCGGTCGCGTGCGCGCGCCTACCCCACTTCGTGCAACACCCGCACCGTGGAATCTTCATGGGTAACGCGGAAGGGTTCGAGTTCGTCGTCCCACGGTGTCCCGATAAGTCGATGGATCTCGTCGTTTACGCCCGACACGTCATCGGGCCGCGCTCCCGCGAGAAGGCTGCGCAACCGATCTTCGTGCACCAGAACGTCACCGTGGGACCCGATCGTGGCGCGAAAAAGACCCAGCGTCGGCGTGAACGCATAGCGCTCTCCTTCGACTCCTGCGCTCGGGTCTTCGCTGACCTCGAATCGCATCGTGGAAAAAGAGACCAAAGCGCTAGCGATCTTGGCGGCTGTTCCCTGGGGCCCATGCCAGATGATTTCGGCCCGGACACTGCCCGGGGCAATGGGCTGGGAAGCCCAATCCACGTTCACAGCGGTGCCGAAAACCCGAGCCAGAGCCCATTCGAGGTGCGGGGCAACCGCTGAGGCGCACGAGTGCACGAAAAGAACCCCGTGCGCAGAAAGCTCTTCCGCCCCTGCGCGGGGTGGTGTCTGTCGATCGTCCCGTCGGACGTCGATTACGACCGTCATGTCGCCTCCCAGAGTCGAGGGTCGCCTTCCCCTGCGTCCTCACTCCGGATCGACTCCCCCAAGGATAACCCCACAGACCCCCCGGGCGGTACAGTTCCCTGCGCGCCACGCTGCAAAGCAGGCTTCAAGCGGCGCCACCAGCCGCTTGTCAGGAGGAGGAGACCATGGCCGTTGCCACCCCAGCCCCAGCCGTTCTCGGTGACTACGTCGCCCGCACCAAGGTGGCCACCGTCGCCCTGGTCCTCGGCGGAGCGGCCTTCGTCGGCATCTCCGCCCAGGTCGTCATTCCGCTGCCCTTCACCCCCGTCCCCTGACCCTGCAGACCTTCGCGGTACTGCTGGTCGGCGCGGCTTTGGGTACCTGGCGCGGCATTGCATCCATGGTCGTCTATGCCGCCGCGGGCACCGCCGGCGTTCCATGGTTCTCCGCCGGGTCCTCCGGTTGGGGTGGAGCGAGCTATGGCTACATCCTCGGCTTCATCGTCGCCGCCGGGATCGTCGGTCGTCTCGCCGAACAGGGGGCCACTCGGACTGCACTTCGCACCGCTGGACTCATGGTGATCGGCAATGTCGTCATCTACGCCATCGGAGTGACGTATTTAAAGTTCGCGATCGACGTCACCTGGGCGACGGCTCTCAGTTTGGGCATGGTGCCCTTCCTCCTCGGTGACGCGCTCAAGATCGCCCTCGCCGCAGGTCTCTTCCCGGCTACCTGGCGCCTGGTTCAGCGCTTCAGTTAAGCCTCCCGTGTCCACCCTGGCAATCCTGCGCACCTGGTCGGCCCGCCGCTGGATAACCGCGCTGATCGCCGGAAGTCTTGTCGCGTTGGTGGTGGCACTCCCCACGGCCGTCATCCCCAACCCGATCTTCGGTCGCGACATCGCTGTCACCTGGTGGTCGTACCCCGTCGTCATCCTCAGCGGACTCCTGGGAGGCATGCTCATCGCCACCTATGTCCGGGAACCAGGCAACGAGGACATCGATAAGGCCGCCAAGGTGGGATCTGTCGGCGGACTGCTCGCGTTCTTCGCCGTCGGCTGCCCGGTCTGCAACAAGCTCGTGCTCCTCGCCCTGGGCACGTCCGGAGCTATCACCTGGTTCGCCCCCTTCCAACCGATCCTCGCCTTCGCCTCGGTGTTGCTGATGGCCTGGGCCCTTCGCATGCGCCTGCGGACCATGGCGTCCTGCGCTGTGTCGGTGCCGACGAAGGCGTAGCAGACTGCGATGAACAGCAGACCCCGATGAATAGCGGACCCCGATGACGAGCCCCGACGTCGACCGCTGGATCGTGGCCAGCAGCGGTGGCTTCGTGGGCACCGGGCTGTGGGGGGTGATGCGCCCGGGGCGCATCTTCACGCGGGCGCTCGAACTCTCTGGTCGACCGCGGCCTCGCGTGCTGTTGGTGCTCACTGCCTCTGGTGACGATTCGCAGTACCTGGCAGCGATGTACTCCGCGCTCGCCGATACCGACTGCGACGTCGACCATTTGGCGCTGTTTCCCCAACCCAACCGCAATGTTGATGAGGCAATCGACGCCGCCGATGTCATCTGGGTGGGCGGTGGCTCGGTTGCGAACCTGCTCGCGTTGTGGCGACTCCACGGAGTCGACACCGCCATGCATCGGGCCTGGGAATCAGGCACAGTCCTTGCTGGCGTGAGCGCCGGGTCGATCTGCTGGCACGTCGGCGGGCCAACCGATTCCTTCGGGGCGCAACTCGCGCCGGTCACCAACGCTCTCGCCTTTCTGCCGTACGGCAACGGTGTTCACTACGACAGCGAAGAGCAGCGGCGACCCCTGCTGCACACGCTTGTCGGCAACGGCACACTGCCCGAGTCCTACGCAACCGACGACCGGGTTGCCATCATCTACCGCGGTACGCAGCCGGTGGAAGTCGTCTCTGACGTGCCCGACTCAGACGCCGCGGCTTATCGGGTTGTGCAGCGCAATGGTGAAGCGATCGAGGAACGTCTCCCGCCGGGCCGCCTCGTCACCTGACCTCAACGATGGGGCGTCAACTCGTACGTCGCCGCTCCCGACACGATGGCCGCAATCACTACGGCCGGCCAGGTTCCCGCAATCAACGCGAGCGGGTGTGCCATGGCGAACGCCGCCGCGTAGACGACGCCGGCGAGTGGAATACGCCATGGCCAGCCCTTCTTGCCCATGAGGATGGCGGCGACAACCCCGAACGCGACGAGGACCCCACCGGCGATGAGTCGATCCACACCGGCATCAGCGAGCGCGAACCCGATGATCAATCCGACGGCAGGACATCCCGCGATGATCCACCGTCGTGAGTCTTGCTGCTCGGACCACGCCTCACGCATCGACGCGAACGGGTCGAATCGGGAAGCCATGGCGGGCGTCGGCGTCGTTCTCGCTGGTCAGCCGTCGGACAGTGTGACGGGAGTCCCCGAACGGTAGGACTCCCACGCAGCGATTCCGATCGCTACCGGTGCGCGGCCGTCCTGTCCGCTGACCGGTGACGGGCCGCCCTCGCGTGCGTACCGCACGAAGGCCTGCCATTCCCCGCGGTAACTGTCGGTGTATCGGTCCAGGAAGAAGTAGGGAAGAACGCTTCCCTGCCGTTCGCTAGCGCTGTAGACCACAGCGGCGTTCTTCATGGGATTCTCCGACACCGCCATGCCGGTGGATCCGAGCACCTCCAGGCGCTGGTCGTAGCCATACACCGCTTGTCGTGAGTTGTCGATGGTGGTGATGCAGCCGTTCGCGTGCGTCAATGTCACGACCGCGGTGTCGAGATCTCCCGCCTCCCCGATGGCCGGATCGATCCGCACGGCGCCGGTTGCGTAGACCTCGGTCACCGGGGATCCGACCACAAACCGCGCCATATCGAAATCGTGGATCATCATGTCGACGAAGATTCCGCCACTGACCTTGATGTATTCCACCGGAGGCGGTGCCGGGTCTCGGCTGGAAATCCGTGCGATGTGTGGATCTCCCACTCGGCCGGATGCCACTGCCTCCTGCACGGCAGCATGGGTGGGGTCGAATCGACGATTGAAGCCGACCATGAACGCTACGCCGTGTTCACCAACCGCACTCAGGGCCTTGTCCACCTCGGTGATGTCCAAGCTGATCGGCTTCTCGCAAAAGATCGCCTTGCCGGCGGCCGCCGCCCTGGTGATCAGCTCGACGTGTGTGTCAGTGCTACTGCAAATGGCCACGGCATCGACGGAGTCGGATTCCAGAATCTCGTCAATGGACATCACCGGTACGCGCAGCGCATCAACGACCTGAGCTGCCGCGGCATCGTTGACATCGAACACCGCGGCCACCTCGGCGCCGTCGGTTTCATTCGCGATGATGTCCGCATGCATTCGGCCGATGCGACCGACACCGAGCACACCTATACGCACTGTCACAAGAGCTCCTGATTCACCGGGGGTTGATGTCCCCATGCTAGTGACGCACGCACAGCGACCCGGGTACCCAAGCCTGCTCGCTTGGGCCGATGACGTTCCGGCAGTGAATCAGCCCTTGGCGCCGAGCTCGTGGGCGAGGGCGTCGAGCTCTGCTCCACCGGCCATAGCCTTCACGAGCTCTTCTCGCGAGACGTTTTCCTTGGTGTACTCGGCCATCATCTGTCCGCGATTGAGCAGATAGAAGTTGTCACCGACGAGATACGCATGGTGTGGGTTGTGGGTGATGAACACGACAGATACGCCTGCATCAGCGGCGTTTCTGATGTGCTTGAGAACGACGCCAGATTGCTTCACGCCGAGGGCGCTGGTGGGCTCGTCGAGAATGAGCACGTTGGCGCCGAAGTGCACGGCGCGGGCGATCGACACCGCCTGGCGCTCTCCGCCGGACAGGGTTCCCACGGGCTGCTCGGTGTCCCGAATATCGATTCCCATCTCGGCTAGTTCGGCCTTGCACGATTCCTTGGCGTACTTGGTCCGCAGTCCCTTGAACGGCCAAAAGCCCCGGGTGGGCTCGTTGCCGAGGTAGAAATTCCGCCACACCGCCATCAGGGGCACGGTCGCGAGATCCTGGAACACGGTGGCGATACCCATATCCAGAGCCTCACGCGGAGAACCGAACGTGGTGGGTTCGCCGTTGACATACATCTGCCCGTCCGACGGCGTGTGGACGCCACTGAGGATCTTGATCAGCGTCGACTTTCCGGCACCGTTATCACCCAGAACACAGGTGACCTGATTCTTCGGCACGCTCATCGAGACATCCGACAGGGCGATCACGCTGCCGAAGCGCTTCCCGACGTTCTCGAGCGCGAGAGCTGCTGGTTCGTGCGAGGAAGTCTCGGTCATTTTCGAGCTCCTTGGAATCGTCGGCGGATCAAGGAATTGGTAAGGACTGCCACGAAGAGGATCAAGCCGAGGAACAGCCAGGTCCAGTCGGTGTTCCATTGGGCGTAGGCGATGCCGATGAAGGCCATTCCAATAATCGCGGCGCCGATGGTTCCACCAATCGCGGATCCGTAACCTCCGGTCAACAAGCAGCCGCCGACGACGGCCGCGATGATGAAGATGAACTCCTGCGTCACACCCTGACCGGCCTGCATGGATTTCAGGCGCATCAAACTGATGATGCCGACCAGGCACGACGACATTGAGACGTACATGAAGAGCATGATCTTGGTGCGGCGCACCGGAACGCCGACGTTGCGGGCAGCGTTCGAGTCACCACCGACGGCGAAGATCCAATTGCCGAATCGCGTGCGCGTGAGAACCAAGGTGGCAAGGACGGTGAGAACGAGCCACCAGACCACGGCGATGCGGAAGCTGTAGGCCGAGAAGTCGGAAGCGAAGACAGCTTTGGCGCTCTCGTAGCCGGGTCGAGGGGAGCCATCGGGCAGTTCCGCAATTCCGGCAACGCGAACGGTATCGGTGAGCAACTTGGTTACGCCGAGGTTGATTCCGCGGAGCGAGAAGAACATGGCCAGCGTCACGATGAAGGAGGGCAACCCCGTGGTGACGACCAACCAGCCGTTGGTGAAACCGATGGCGGCGGCGAACAAGAACGTCAGAAAGATGGATGGCCAGACACCGATGTTGTACTCGGTCATCAGCAGGCCGGCGAACAGGCCCGACGAGCCGATCATGACTCCGCTGGAGAGGTCGAACTCTCCACCGATCATCAGCAGCGCCACGGCGATGGCGATGATCCCGTATGTCGAGGCGACGTCCGTCCATCGAGCTGTGCCGTCGAGGGAGAAGAACGTTCCGGTCTGGTCGGCGACCGCGAAGAAGATGTAGACGACGAGGGCACCCATCAGGGCGCCGATCTCCGGTCGACGCATGAGGCGCGTCAAGGGGCTTGCCTTGCTTACGCGCTCGTCCACTGCTGTTGCTGTCGACATCTGCCCTCTCAATCAGTGGTGAGTGCTGGGAAGAACGTACCGGCGCTCGACCCGCCCGTGGGAGAAACGGCGGAAGTCACGCCTAAATGCGGTTGAGGGGTGGAGCCTTGCGGCTCCACCCCTCACCACTGGTTCTAGCGAGTGCCGTTTGCTGCCAGTTCCTGGACCAGCTCGGCGTTCTCCTGAAGAACGAAGCCAGGACCGGTGTAGACGGGCTGTCCACCACCGAGCTCGTGGCCGTTGATCAGGTTCAGGTACAGCAGCACAACGGACATGTAGCCCTGCGCGTACTGCTGCTGATCGATGGCGAATGCGAGATCACCATCGGCGATCGACTGCACGGCTTCGCCGGACAGGTCGACGGTGCCGATCATGATGTCGCGACCAACTGCCTCGGCGGCCGGCTGTGCGGCCTGGGTGGCGATGTCGGCGTTGAGAGCGAACACCGCGTCGATGTCCGGATCAGCCTCGAGCTTGGCCTGGATCTCAGCCTGGCTCTGGGCGATGTCGGCGAGTCCAGCGCTGAGCTGCAGGTTCTCGACGTTGCCGAACGTGTCAGCGGCGCCGTCGCAGCGCTCCTGGAGACCGATGTTGTTCTGCTCCTGGATCGGGCAGAGCACCTTCGACTTGCCGGCTTCCTTGAACTTCAGGCCAGCCTCTTGACCAGCGATGAACTCGTCCTGACCCACGTGGGTGAACGCACCGAGGTCCTTGAAGACCTTGGAACCGGAGTTCATGGTGACGATGGCGATTCCCGCCTCATCGGCCTTGGCCAACGCGTCAGAGATTGCGTCCGGGTTCGGAGCGGAAACCGCGATGCCCTCGCAGCCCTCGGAAATGAAGGACTCGATCAACTGCGCCTGCAGCTGAGCATCGTTGGTCGTCTCCTGGTAGGTGAACTGAACGGGAAGATCCTCGCCAGCCTTGTCAGCACCAGCCTTGGCGACCGACCAGAATCCGCCACCGTCACCGTGGGTGACCATGCAGATCTTGGGACCGGTGCCGCCGGAATCCCCGGAGTCCTCGGAATCCCCGGAGTCGCCGGAATCTTCGCTTGCTGCGGCGTCGTCCGTGGACTCTGCCGCGCTATCGCTGTCGGAGCTCGAGCACCCCGCCAGCACAAGTGCCGATGCCGCGACCGCGGCGATGGCAAGCTTGCCA
>RGQW01000065.1 GCA_010029945.1 Actinomycetota bacterium
GTCTCGGTGCACGAGGGCAATCCGATCATCGTGGAGCTGCCGGCATCGGTCGAGCTGATGCTCACGTACACCGAGCCGGGCGTCCAAGGAGATCGCTCCACGGGGGGAACCAAACCTGCGACGCTCGAGACGGGCGCGGAGATTCAGGTGCCGTTGTTCATTGAGCCTGATACCAAGGTCAAGGTCGACACCCGCGATGGTTCGTATCTCGGCCGCGTGAACGACTAAATGGCGGCACGCGGCAAGGCTCGTAAGCGCGCCTTGGACATCCTGTTTGAGGCCGATGCTCGCGCGGTCCCCGTGGGAACGGTGCTGGCCGAGCAAGTGCGCCGCCGTGAGGCTGCGGGCGAGGATCCGCTCAATGAATACACCGTCACGATCGTCGAGGGCGTGCGCGCACACCAGGCGGAGATTGATGCCACTCTCGTCGCGTCGTCCCACGGGTGGACATTGGAGCGGATGCCCCTCGTGGATCGGGCGATCCTCCAAGTGGCCGCCTTTGAGATTGCCTTCGCCGAGGACGTTCCCGATGCGGTCGCAATCTCTGAGGCCGTTCGCTTGGCCACAGACTTGTCGACGGATGAATCCCCGCAGTTCGTGAATGGGGTTCTGGCTGCTGTCGCGGCCTCGTCGCGCCAGTCGTCGTAAACGTGCCCCGGGTGGGATTCGAACCCACACTGGACGGTGTTTGAGACCGCTTCCTCTACCGGTTGGGATACCGGGGCGACGGCCACACAGTAGCGCCGCGCATTGTGCGCTGCGCCGAAGACCCGCGAGGTTGCCAGGCAGAGATAGATCCAATGTGAGGTGCGTAGTGTGGGACCGTGAGTGAGGCCACCACCCGAGTAATCGTCGCCGAGGATGAGGCCGTCATCCGGATGGACTTGGTGGAGATGCTGAAGGAACTCGGTTACGACGTCGTCGCTGAAGCCTTTAACGGTGAGCGTGCCGTGGAACTCGTCCGAGAGCACCGACCGGATCTTGCATTCTTGGATATTGCGATGCCGGTTCGCGATGGACTGTCGGCAGCCGAGGAAATCTCTCGGGACAACTTGTGCGCCGTCGTCATGGTGACCGCCTTCAGTCAGCGAGACGTGGCGATGAAGGCTGCGGAGGCCGGAGCGGTCGGATACGTGGTGAAACCCTTCACCATGGCCGACCTCGAGCCGAGTATTGCGTTAGCCCTCGCTCGATGGCGCCAAATCCAAGACCTGCAGGAGCAGGTAGAGGCCCTGGGAGATCGTGCCAAGGCTCGGGAAGAAGTCGAGCGCGCCAAGGCGGTCCTGCAGGAGAGATTCGGGTTGTCTGAACCCGAGGCTTTCTCCTGGCTTCGCAAAGCGGCAATGGATCGCCGCGTCACCCTGTCGGAGGCCGCGACAGCCCTGCTGTCGGGCCAAGTGACGCCCTAGGGGCCGCCACGAGGCCTGGCGGGCCGCCCCGTGGCACCCGCGGCACCCGCGGAAGGACGCTGGTGCGGCCCGGCAGGGGGTCTTGCGTGGAGGGCCTGCATAGGGGACACGCCTGGGGGACACGCCTGGGGGACACCGAGGGGTCACCAGACGGCTCACGAGGGGGCGGGAAGGTCTCGCTAGGTCACATTCCGGTCACGAATGGGCTGAGGAGAGGACCTCGATTACCACTCCGATAAGCCCCACGCCTACTGTTGTCCCACTGCGACGGTGATCGCCGTTGTTTCGTATGTCCAAGGAGAACTGCATGAAGCGCACTATGGCTCTCAAGGCCGTCGCTGTGCTCGGCGCCGCCTCCCTCGCACTCGCTGCCTGCAGCAGCGGTGACGACGAGGCTGCTCCGGCAGAGACGACTGCTGAAGAGACTGCAGCCGAGGAACCCACGGAGGAAGAGGCTCCTGAAGAGGAGGCTCCCGAGGAGCCCGAGGCTGAGGAAACAGAAGAAGAAGCCACTTGCCAGAACGACACCCTGATCATTGGATCGATGTTGCCGGCTACCGGTGACCTTGCGTTCCTCGGGCCGCCCGAGTTCGCTGGTGTCGAGAAGGCCATCGCGGAGGTCGACGCCGGAGGCGGAGTCCTCGGAAACCCGATCACCTACATCGAGGGTGACTCTGGCGACACCACCACGGACATTGCCAGCCAGACCGTCGACTCGCACCTGTCTCAGGGCGTTCAGGCGATCATCGGCGCGGCATCCTCGGGTGTTTCGCTGACCGTCATCGACAAGATCACCTCCAATGGTGTGGTCCACTTCTCGCCGGCCAACACGGCGCCTGCTCTGACCACCTACCCGGACAACGGCCTCTACTTCCGTGTTGCGCCGTCTGACGTCCTCCAGGGTGCGGTCATCGCAGCTGACGCGATCAACAACGGCGTGGAGTCCATGGCCGTCGTTGCCCGTCAGGATCCGTACGGTGAAGGCCTGAAGGACGCTGTGGTCAAGGACTTCAGCGCCGCTGGTGGAACCGTCACCGCTGATCTGCTGTACGACCCCGCTGCTCCGTCCTTCGAGGCTGAGGTGGCTGAGGTTGTGGCCAGCGGACCGCAGGCAGTGACCGTGATCGGCTTCGAAGAGTCGGTCAAGCTCCTGCAGGAGATGATCAAGCAGGGCGCTGGCCCGCAGGACATCCAGATCTACCTGGTGGACGGCAACATCTCGACCACCGCGTACGAGGATTTCCCGGCTGGCACCATGAACGGAACTCGGGCGACCGTGCCTTCGGGCGAGGCCGACCTGACTGCGTTCAACGAGAGCCTGCTTGAGGTCGATCCCGACCTCACGGACTTCGCCTACGGCGCACAGTCCTACGACGCCGCCATGCTCATCGCCCTGGCTGCTGAGGCTGCAGGATGCGCCGACGGCGTGTCCATCGCAACCGCGCTGCCTGAGGTCGCCGGTAACGGTGGCGAGGCGTGTGACAACTGGGCGGACTGCAAGGCACTGCTCGACGCTGGTACTGATATCGACTTCCAGGGTGTAACTGGCCCGGTCGACTTCAACGAGTACGGCGATCTCGCGCAGGGCACCATTGAGGTGAACGAGTACACCTCGAACACTGAGTTCGAGTCACTGGGCAAGATCACCGCTGACGTGCCGCTGCCGTAGCAGCAAGTCACCACGTGTGTGGGCCCCGTCTCCTCCGGGAGGCGGGGCCCACCGCTTTCTCGGCTGACGCGCTTCCAGGAGGGCGGCATAGCCGCCTGGGTGGGTAAATCGGCCCCCTGGATCACGTTGGCCCGGCTGCATGACTCCAGATCCACCGGTTGCCCAGAGGCGCCTGTGGGGGGTTGGTATCCGCCGTCAGGCTCTACGCGTCCTCTGGGCCATCGGTGCGCACGTTGCCCGCCCGGATATGGCCCACGAGCGTGCTGAGATCGCCGCCGGGGTTGCTCAGGCCGCTGCGGTGGGGGTTCAGGCCGATTCGATGGCGGGAGGTCCGCTGAGCGCCATCTCGGACCGATGGGTCATAGGCGACCGGGGATACGCGATCAGCCGCTTGCGGAATGTGGTGCTGGCGTAGTGCCCGCTGGCGGTCAGGCCTGGGCGAGTGTGCCGAGGTACAGCTCGATGACCTTCGGGTCGTTGGCGAGATCCTTGCCGGTGCCGGTGTACGCGTTCTTGCCCTGGTCGAGGACGTAGCCCCGGTCCACGATCTGCAAGCACCGGCGTGCGTTCTGTTCAACGATGATGACCGTGACGCCGGTCTTGTTGATTTCGCGAACTCGGACGAAGACCTCGTCCTGCAAGGCGGGGGAGAGGCCGGCGCTGGGCTCATCGAGCAACAGGACGCTCGGCTCCATCATCAGCGCGCGTCCCATCGCAACCATTTGACGCTCGCCGCCGGAGAGTGAACCTGCTCGCTGTTTGCGACGCTCGCCCAACGTGGGGAACAGGTCCACCACCTTGTCGAAGCGTGCCGAGAAGTTCTTGGGGTCCTGGAAGGCGCCCATTTCCATGTTCTCCTCAATGGTGAGCGAGGGGAACACGTTGTTGGTTTGCGGCACGAAGCCCACGCCACGCCGGACAAGCTGATCCGCCCTGAGATTCGTGATGTCCTCGTCTCGCAGCAACACAGCGCCGGTGTTGATGTGGACGAGGCCGAAGATCGCCTTCAGCAGGGTTGACTTACCCGCCCCATTGGGCCCGATGATGCCCACGAGTTCTCCGTCTTTGGCATACAGATCCGAGCTGTTGAGGATGTTCACCCCGGGGAAGTAGCCCGCATACAGGCCGTCGGCCCGCACCAGCGCTCCGACCGCCTCCGACTTATGCACCTGCTCCATCGTCGCCGCGTGGGGCGTGGCGAGTTGCTCGGCATTCGTGTCGAGTTCGGTCTCGAAGACATGCGCGTTGTCCGGGTCGTCGGGCCCGGCGAGATCGGCTGGCTCGGTGTAGTTCATGCGCTGTCTCCGTCGGAGGATTCGGTGAGTGATTCCCCAGTCTCGGTCAACTGTGCCTCGTGGTGGGCTCCCAGGTAAGCGTCAATGACCGCCTGATCCTTCATGACGGTGTCCGGGGGGCCCTCCGCGATGACCTCTCCCTGGGCCATGACGATGACCCAGTCGCTGATGTCGTGAACCATGTCCATGTCGTGCTCGACGAAGAGGACGGTGGTGCCCTCTTCTCGCATGGTCTTGATGTGGCCGAGGAGGCTCTGCTTCAAGGCTGGGTTCACGCCCGCCATCGGCTCGTCGAGCATGATGAGTTCCGGATCCGCCATGAGTGCGCGAGCCATCTCGAGCAGTTTGCGCTGGCCACCAGACAAAGACCCGGCGAAATCCCCGACCTTCTCGTGCAGGTTGAACCGCTCGAGCAGCCCCATGGCCTTCTGGCCAACCGACTTCTCCTGGGAGTTCCACAGGAAGGGCAAGATGGCTGCGAAGAAGCGTTCACCGGTCTGGTGCTTGGCGCCGAGCCGCATGTTGTCGATAACGGTCATGCGGCTGAGGGCCTTGGTCAACTGGAAGGTGCGCACCATGCCGATCCGCGCCAGCTTGTACGGGGCGGTTCCGGCCACCTGGCGGTCGTTGAACGTCCAGGTGCCTTCGTTGGCGTCGTCGAATCCGGTGATCAAATTGAAGAACGTGGTCTTGCCGGCGCCGTTGGGCCCGATGAGGGCAGTGATCGCCCCACGCTGAATCTCGACGTGTTCCACGTTCACCGCTGTGAGGCCGCCGAAGGACCGACGAACGTGGTCGGCGACCATGATCGGGTCGGGCTTGGGCACGCCGGGGCGGGGTTCCACGGCGGAGAGCGCGGCGCGGGCGGACGCAGCTATCGAGTCAGAGACTGCTTGGTCATTTGGCATCGAGCGCCAACTCCCTTCTGTCTCCGAAGATGCCCTGAGGCCGGAAGACCATCAAGGCGATCAGTCCCGAGCCCATCAGAACGAAGCGGATATTGCCGACGTCGGTTGGCTGGAGGAAGTCGATCCAGCCTGCCTGGATGGCCTGTCCGAGGAACTCGCCCGTGCCGGCCAGGATGATCCAGAACAAGATGGCGCCGACGATTGGTCCGAAGACCCGCGCCGCTCCACCAAGAAGCAGGATCGTGTACGCGAAGAAGGTGAACTCTGGTCGGAACGTGTCCGGCTGCACCGACTGTTTGGCGACGGCCCAGACAATGCCGCCGAAGGCGCCGATCACACCTCCGAGCATCAGGGCCTGCAGCTTGTAGGCAAAGACGTTCTTGCCCAGAGAAACCACGGCGGCTTCGTCCTCGCGGATGCCGCGGACGATTCGGCCCCATGGCGAACGCACCAGCAGCCACACCAGGAGCGTGAACAGGGCCACCAGGATCCAGCCGACGATGACCACCCACAGGTCCTGCCGCGTCCAACTGAGCACAGGCAAACTCTGGAAATCGGCCGGCAGGGGGTTGGTGTCGTGGAAGTCCTGGCCGAGCTTTCCGTTGAGGCCTTGCGCGCCACCGAGAACGTCCTTGAAGGCGATCGAGCGGACGGTGAGGCGGACGAGCTCGCTGAAGGCGATCGTCACGATGGCGAGATAGTCGGCTCTCAAGCGCAGGGTCGGAATACCCAAAATGAGCGCGATCACGAGAGCAACGACGACGCCTACGACGATGGCCAGCCACAGGCTGAGGTCGAAGGTGAGGACGATGACACCCACCGCGTACGAGCCCGCGGCGACGAACGCCACCTGACCGAAGTTCAGTAGCCCGGTGTACCCGAACTGGACGTTGAGGCCGATGGCTGCCAGGCAGTAGATGATCGCCTGAATACCAATAGCCTGCGTGAGGGTCTGGGTGAGGACGAAACTCCAATCCATGTCAGCCCACCCTCTCGCGTCTGCCGAGGATGCCCTGCGGGCGAATCATCAGAATGACGATCATGACGAACAGGGCGCCGACGGTCTTCATCTCGGTCGGGATGACCAGGCTGGTGAGCTGGATGAAAACGCCCACCACGAGGGCACCGATGATGGCGCCGTACACGGTTCCGAGGCCGCCAAGGATGACCGACGCAAAGATGATCAGAAGTACTCGCTGACCCATGTTCCAGATGTTGTCTTGGGTCAGGCCCAGGTAAATGCCCCCGAAGGCAGCCAGCCCAGCCGCCACGGTCCAGACGACCGCGATGACCTTCTCGACGTCGATGCCCGTTGCCGAGGCCAGAGCGGGGTTGTCCGAGACCGCTCGGGTGGCCTTTCCGATGCGCGAACGTTGCACCCAGATGATCGTGATGATCAGCGCAATGGTCGCGAGCCCCGCAAGAATGAGCGCCTTGGGGGTAGTGCTGACAGGACCAATTTCGATGCCTGGTTGGCCGGCGTACTGGTTGAAGTTTCGTGGTGCGCCACCGAAGAACAACGCCACCCCGTATCGGATAACGATGGCCAGACCGATCGAGATGATCATCATGGCGATGAGGCCGGTCTTGCGGCGGCGTAAGGGTCGCCACAGCACCTTGTTCTGGCCCCAGCCGAAAAGCACTGCAGCGATGACAATGGCGATCGGGGCGGCGATGATGATGTGGAGACCCGCTTCGTTCAAGATCAGCGCCGTGAATGCGCCGAGGGTGAGCAGGTCGCCATGGGAGAAGTTGGTCAGGCCCGTGGTACCGAAAACAAGGTTCAGGCCGAGTGCCCCGAGGGCGATCATGATGCCGAACAGGATGCCGTCGAAGAGCAGTTGCAGGAATTGATCACCCGACACATCGAGGAAGCCACCGTCGTCGCCGCCACCGCCTTCACCCTCGACGAGCTTGGTGATGATCTTCTTTTCCCCACCGAGAACCAGGAGGCTTCGGCTCGCGTCCTCAGGATTCTCGAGCGCAATGCCGTCGGGCAGTGTGGTCACGTCGATCTCGATGGCGTAGGTGCCGCCTCCGGGTAGCGGAATCGCAAAGTCACCGTTCGCGTCGGACGTTCCCGTCTCGCTAAAGCCGGCCTCGTCGCTCACGGTGATGGAGACATCCGGGATGCCCGACCCGTCGGGGGCGGTGAAGCTCCCGACCAGCGTCGTATCCACGGCGTGGGCCGCCGAGGCCCCGAGAATGGTGACACCCAGGAGGGACAAAACCGCCAGCACCACGGCCGAGACTGCGGCGCGGACTGCGATCAGCACGAAGCCAACCTCCCGAGGTCGCCTGACGGCGTTGTTCGCCGATCAGAGAATCCTGGCAACACTAGCGGCCCGTTGGGCGATTTGGGACCCAGTCGCCCCAATTGCCACATTTCGTTACTACTTCGCTACCGGCCGCACGAGGCAGGTCAAACGAGCGGTGCAGACCGGGCGGTCGGCATCGTCGACAATCCGGATTTCGGTGCACACGACGGTGCGCCCGGCCGACAGCACCAGGGATTCACCGCGGACGTGTCCGGACGTCGCCGATCGGTGGTGGGTGCAATTCAGGTCGATCCCGACCACCACGCTCTCGGGTGCAACGAGCAGGGTCCCGTGGATCGAGCCGAGTGATTCAGCGAGCACGGCACTGGCCCCTCCGTGAAGGAGCCCCAAGGGTTGGGTGTTGCCTTCGACGGGCATCGTCGCGACGACGCGTTCTCGGTTCGCCGAGATGAGCTCAATGCCCATTTTCTCTCCGAGCGCCCCCACACCCCATTGGGCCAATGTGTCGAGAACCTCATCGTTCACCGCGTCATCTCCCATACCGACCTCTCCTGTACCGATAGTTCCTGTACCGACATCTCCTGTACCGACAGCGTATGTCCCGCAGCGCAGGTCACGCGGTGACACCGGGACGATGCCCCAGCCACATGGCAGTCGCCGGAGCGAGGCGCCGAAAAAGCCTAGGATCGGAACGTGGCCGACCCGGGACGCTTATTGGTGCTCGACGGGCATTCGTTGGCCTACCGCGCGTTCTACGCGTTGCCGGTGGAGAACTTCAGTACAAGCACGGGTCAACCGACGAACGCCGTCTACGGGTTCACGTCCATGCTGGTCAATCTGCTGCGCGATGAGGAGCCGAGTCACGTCGCGGTGGCCTTTGATGTGTCACGCCGCAGTTTTCGAACCGAGAAGTTCCCGGACTACAAGGCCACGCGGTCGGCGTCACCGGACGGTTTCAAGGGCCAGGTCGAACTGATCAAAGAGGTGGTCCGTGCGTTCGGGGTGAAAGCGCTGGAATTGGAGGGGTTCGAAGCCGACGACATCATTGCCACGCTGGCCACCCAGGCGACCACTCGCGGCTTCACCGTTGGCATTGTGAGCGGTGACCGTGACACGTTTCAGTTGGTCGACGAGCGAAC
>RGQW01000066.1 GCA_010029945.1 Actinomycetota bacterium
ACCTTGCCCGACAACAGTGGACGCCACCGTTCCGTCGACCGACCCTTCACACGGGCGTAGCCAGGCTGTGTAGGTCCCCGGCCACAGGTCGGTCTGCGTCGATCCCGGGGCGACGAAGATGCTGTCGGATGCCGAGTCTTGATCTGCTCGACTGAACTCAATGACCTGGTCGTCGATGTTTGTTTGTTTGTTCGCAGGAAGTGCAAACGTCACCGTGCTCGGCTTCGCTACCAGGAAGTTGACCGGAGTGTTGAGCAGAGCGTCGACAACCTTGTCCTGAACCAAGCCTTCGGTGCTTTCCGTGGCGTAATCGCCAGGCGGCGTCACGGTGACCTTCCAGTCGGCACTGGTCGTGAGCTCAGGAGCGAAGACACACCCTTCGGCATCCGTTGTTCCCGTGAAGGTTTGAGCCACCTGCTCGGTGCCGTCATCGAGGGGCGTGCCGAGGAGTTTCCCAGTCACGCTCGCTCCAGCAACCGCATTGCCCTCAACGTCGGCCACCGAGATCGTCATGGTGCCTGTTTTCGCGTCTTCGTCGTCGGCCGCGTTGCTCCCGGCGTCGTTCGGGTAGATAACCGCATCGACTACCTGTGGTCCGCCGAGCTCTCCCCCATCGACGCTCACGCGAGCGTTCACGTAGGCCTTGCCGCCGAGGATGTATCCCTCACCCGCTCGACAGGGAGTGACGGCGTCGTCGGGAAGTCCGGACCAACCTGTGGTCACCGAGATCGTGAAGTCACCGGCGTCGGTGGAGACCTCGCGCGGATCTTGAGTCCCGATCGGAATCTGATCGGCGGGCAGGAGCCGGATGGCATCGAGTTCGGCCCGGGCGAGCGACGCGGCGTACACCCTGTCGGCATTCGACCTGATGGTCGACAGCGACACCATGATGAGGCCGAGAACCGCTCCGGAGGCGACGAGGAAGATCGCGAGAGCAACCATGATTTCGACGAGGGAGAAGCCGCCATCAGAGTCACGGCGCTCAGGCGCGTTCGTAGGCGACAATGACTGAAGCACAGCCCCTCCTTCGGTAGCTACTTCCCCCACGGATACGCGGATACTCAGGAGAGGTATCGGACCGAGAAAGTGGGCTACGCCACGGCGTCCTCGGGCTTGCCCGGGGCTATTTCGACCGCCCCCGCCGTCCCCGCTGCCTTAGCGTCATCACCGCCAGAGTCGTCACCGTCGGTCTTCTCCCACAGGCCCGTGGCCTTGAGTTCCTTCTTCGAGGCGACCACGCGACGGGCGCCGAGGAAGTTCGATGCGTCGGTTCCGGTGAAAGGAACAACGCGGGAGACCTCGCCGCAGGCATTGGTGTGCGCCATGAGCGGACCCATGCCGGGGGCTTGCTCCCCCAGATACATGACCACGTGGCGGTAATCGCACTCGCCTTCGTCCTTCTCTTCGTCGGTGCACGTGTCATACAGGACCAGATCACCAGGAGCCAGATCCTGCGGATCAATGACCTCGTAATGCGCGTCCAAAGAAGCTCCGCCCCACGGCAGCATGTTGCGCGTGGTGGGCGCCCAATCGGCGCCGGCCGTGTTGAGGCCAGCGCCCTCGGCGTAGGCGCGAGAGACATACGACGAGCAGTCGAACACCCAATCGTTCAAGCGGCCGACGCCTTCGCACGCGTACGGCGCACCCAGGTGGATCAACGCCCACTGGACCGCCAGTTGCGCCTGCGGGGTTGCGGCGTCGTTCACCGCCGTCCGGCACAAGTACTGGATGTCGACGCCCTCCGGCACGGTTCCCGCGGGCACGGATGTCGCGCACCCATCGGGACCGACCTCGGTACCGGCGGACGCGGTGGCGATCAACGCGTTCAATGATTCGCGGTCTGCTGCGACCTGCTCGCGGACGGTGGTCAGGGATTCCTGCACGGACTCCCTGGCGGCACGTTTGGCCTCCACCCAGGAACGGGCCACCGCGGTCGCGTCTTGCATGCGTGCTGCCTCGGCTGCGGCTCGCTCGAAATCCAGCGTCTCGGAGTCCCCCGCGGATGTGACGTAGCGGACCGAATCAATACTCGCCAGGACGTCCTCCGGGCTTCCGCTCAATGCTTGGAAGGCGGCATCGACCCCGGTGGACCCGGTCATGTAGAGGTCGCGGGCGGCGTCATCGAGGTCGTGACCGGAGCGAACCGATTCAACGTCGGCGCGGTCTTGATGCCGAGCAGCCGTCGTCAGTTCGACGCGAGCCAGCTCAAACGCCGCAGTTGCGTCAGACAATTCACCTCGAAGACGCTCCAGCAAGTCTCTGCCGTCCTCGATGCGCAGCCAGAGGGTGCGGTAGGCGTCGGCATAGGACAGCGAAGAAAGATCCACCGGTTCCGAGCGGGCGACCACCGCGTCTCGAACATCCTCGAAGCGAGTGGAGTCAACGGCCGCCGCCCCAGGAACGGTGGTGAGCGCGGCACCGTTCGACGCATCGGTGGCATCAACGAGACCAGCGAGATCGCTACTGGCGGCGGACTCTGAACTCCCGGAGCCTGCTGCTTCGGCGCCAACATCCGCTAGAGCACGGGGCACAGGGGCGTCGAACGGTCGCAGGCCGACCACGCCGGTGGCAGCCACAACCGACACGCAGGCCACGACCGCAGCCCGGCGCGCACGGGACATTCGATAAGCGCTCACGACACCCTCCTCCTCGGGGGTATCGGTCGAATCATCGATTTCTCCTCCATGGTCGCTACCATGAGGCGTGGCTTCCCTCCCCGAAATAGGGCTACGCGCCCTGTGGCTGACCCTTGGTTCGTGGCTCCATCCAGTCACCCATCACCGCCCGCGCAGCCGCGCTGAGCAGCAGGTTCAGCGTCGCGCTGGCCTCACCGGCGCGCTCTATATCGCCGTGGGGCTGACCTCCACGCTCGTCGCCCTCGCCGTGGTTCTCGTCGTCGGTATCGAGCCGGTTCCCGGGAACGTCGACTTGAGCAACGCGATCGTCCCCGGAGCCCTGCTCCTGGTGGTGATCAGCGTTTTCGCGCCGCAGGCGATCTTCCGCGCCCAATCCTCATCGCGTATTCGCGAGATCCTCGACAACCCCACCAACCCGCAAAAGCCGTGGGAGTCGACCACCATCACCTTCAACGCGGTCCTCGTCGGCGCGCTGCTTGCGGGCGCATTCATTCAAGGTGTTCTCGCACTCGCCCTGTTCGGTGCTGCCCTGGTGATTCGCGTCGTGATGGATTCGACCCGGAACATCGAGCGCGACCCGAATGCTCGATTCCACAGCCTCACCAAGAACTTCACGATCGGCTTCATCGGGGTGGTCGCGTTCATCGTTATCGAGCCACTCGTTCCCCCGGTCGGTGTGGTTCCACCGGTGTGGCCGTTCCTCACCGCCGCGCTGATCGCCATGTATGTCGGGCTGATCTTGAACACCATCACCCGCTGGGTCAACGTCAACACCTCGGTGTGGGACTTCGCCCGTGATGCCGTCGACAGCCGCCGCATCATCGTCGCTCTCGTCAGCGCCCTGATCGCCTGGGTCACGACCGCTGCCGGCACGTGGGTCGAAGCTTTCGTCCCGGACGGAGGGGACGCCCAAGGTGTTCTCGTCGGACTCGGCGTGTTCTTGGCCTCCTGGGCCCTGCTGTGGCTCGCGTCCCTGGGGCTCTGGCGCCGAGAGGCCATCAAGACGATGGCGCTGTGGGCGCAGCATCAGACCGAGGTGGTCGGTCGCCTCGCCGACGGCTCCCTAGATCCCGAGCTTGCCGAGCGAGCAGCCCTGCGCACCACCACCCGGATGGCGATCTCTGTCTTCGGCGCCACCCGCGCTCTGTCCGTCGTCACCCACCACGACGGTCGAGTCAGCGACGATTTCGTCGCCGTCGATCAATACGAAAACGCCCCGCCCGCGGATCGTCGATCACTCATGAGCCCTAAGACATTGACGATGCGCCTGTATCCCGAGCCCGGGCACCCGAGCACGAGTGGCGTCACCGTGTCCGAATGGCTGTGGCCGGGCACCTTCTTGGTGCGCAACAGCACGATCGTTCAACGATTCACCAACCTTGCCACCCAGAGCCTGCTGGTACCGGTCGTCGCTTCCGATGATCGCCGCCTGGCCTCGGCGTTCGACGAGATGTTCACCGAGATCAATCGTTGGCCGAGCATGACCGCTTTCGAGGAAGCTACCTCCCGCTTGCAGGCCCTCGCCGACGCTAGCCCGGAGTCCCGCTCGCTCGTTGTCGCGGTGTACTCCATCGACGACTTCGGCGCGCTGGCGGGCGGCAAGTTCGAGAACGTCGCCGTCGGTCAGGTGATGCGACTTGCCCTCGGCAACCCCAACTTCGCCGGACACGACATGTTCCTGGCCTACGACGATCCCGGTCACATCTGGGTCGCCCTCGGTGGTGGTCCCGTCATTCGATCCAGCATCGACGTGCTCCGCGAACTCCAGACCTACATCAACAACCACGGCGCGATACCAAGCGCGAAGCTCGACGTCGATGTTCACGTCAGCGTTGCGTTCGGCTACGCCGCGCACCAGGTCGACGATTTCACCTGCGATGGGCTGATCGCTCTTGCGCGGGAACGGCTCCTGTCCGACCAGGGCGCTCGCGACCCGTTCGCTGTCGAGAACGTGAGCATCCACGAGATCACGCCCGAGGCGATCATCGATTCCGCCGAAACTCCGGTGACCACGGTGGACATGTTGGCGCTCTTGCGCGAGGACCTCGCCCAACACAACGAGGGCGACGCTCCACGTTTCGCCACGTCGATTGCTCCCATCGTCAATGTGGAGTCCGACGACGTCGACGCGCTGTGCGCGAAGACGGGTTGGCTGCGCACCATCGGGCACGTCGACGTGTCCGATCCGGACACGTTTCACACGACCGTGTCACGCAAGGCCGATATCGCCGCGGCCGCGATGACTGCGCACCTGGTCGAGGCGAAGAAGATCCTGCAGCGCACTGCGTCGCTCGAGCGCGAAGTGCCGCTCCTGGTCTGGGCCCCCGCTGTCCTGGTCAACCCCGACGCCGGTGAGCACTCGCTGGCGAATTTAATCAGCCCGGTTCTCGACCTCGTGGAAATCGCCCGCACCGTCTTGATTTTCGACACCATCCCGACCAACAGCGGCGAAACCCTTCGCACCATCGCCGACCGCGGCGTCAACATCGCCGTCACCGCCGGTGCCGCCGCGGCAGCGGATTCGACAGACCTGTACGGCTGGCCGCGCTGGGGGGTTGTCTTCCCCCAGCACATCATTCAAGGCCCCAACGGGGTGGACTCGCTCATGGTGCAACAAACGGTCAGCGCTATCGCCGGGGGTGACACGAAACTGATCGCTGTTGCCGACCGCAATGTCGACCTACGCGATCTCACATCCCTGCACATCAACTTCATGATGAGCCCGCACGGCGCGGAGATCACCTCGGACGGCGACCTGCTGCACGAATTGAATCGCTGATCTACTAACTCGGGGTACGACGCGACACTCGCGACGCGGGGATCGCCGCGCTGATCGACCTACGCGGACTTTTCGCGCGGAGCCGCATCCACATCACGCGGCACGATGGTGGGATTCACGTTGTCGCGAACAACCTCACCGGTGATGACGACCTTGGCGACATCCTCACGGCTCGGCACGTCGTACATCACGTGCAGGAGAACTTCCTCCAAAATCGCACGCAGTCCTCGCGCCCCCGTGCCCCGCATCAACGCAAGATCCGCGATCTCCTCGAGCGCGTCGGCGGCGAACTCCAACTCGACGCCGTCGATCTCGAAAAGCCGCTGGTACTGCTTCACGAGGGCGTTCTTGGGTTCGGTGAGCACCTCAATGAGTGCCTCGCGGTCGAGTTGGGTGACCGACGTGAAGACCGGGAGGCGACCGATGAACTCCGGGATCATCCCGTACTTCAGCAGGTCCTCCGGCATAACGTGCGAGAAGACATCGTCGACCGCGGCTGTCTCCTCGCGCTCACCGTCGACAAGGTCGTAGGTGAACCCGAGGTTTTTCTTCCCGAGGCGCTGTTCGACGATCGTGTCCAGCCCGGCGAAGGCGCCACCGACGATGAACAACACATTGGTCGTGTCGATCTGAATGAACTCTTGGTGCGGGTGCTTGCGTCCACCCTGGGGAGGAACCGATGCGGTTGTGCCCTCAAGGATCTTCAGCAGCGCCTGCTGCACACCCTCACCACTGACATCCCGGGTGATCGACGGATTCTCGCTCTTGCGAGCCACCTTGTCGATCTCGTCGATGTAGATGATGCCGGTCTGTGCACGATTCACGTCGTAATCGGCCGCCTGGATGAGCTTGAGCAGGATGTTCTCGACATCCTCGCCGACATAGCCCGCTTCGGTGAGAGCCGTCGCGTCGGCGATCGCGAACGGCACGTTCAAGATCCGTGCCAGCGTCTGGGCGAGCAGCGTCTTACCCGATCCGGTGGGACCGAGCAGCATGATGTTGGACTTCGCGACCTCGACAACATCCTCGCGAGGCTTCTCGCGGGCTTCGGCCTGGACTCGCTTGTAGCCGCCTCGCTGAGCTCCTCTTCGATGATCTCGTTGCACAGGTCGATGCACTCATCGCAGATGTAGACGCCGGGGCCGGCAATGAGCTTCTTGACCTGCTTTTGACTCTTGCCGCAGAAGGAACACTTCAGCAGGTCGCCACTCTCACCGATGCGAGCCACGGCGCGCCCCTTCCTACCTCACGGCCCACGGAGACGAATACCGCCTGACGAGCCGATGGCCCCGCCATCGTTGGCAGGGCACAAGATGACCGTACCCCGATCTCGTCGATCGTGCCTAGATATCCGCGCGCCGCGCCCGGACAGAAGTCTCGACCGGTGGTCGAGGGTGGCGTCAGACCTTTCGAGAGGAGATCACCTGGTCGATGATCCCGTATTCCTTGGCCATATCCGCGGTGAGGATCTTGTCCCGCTCGATGTCCTGCTCGATCTGCTCCTCAGTCCGACCGGTATGCCGAGACAGGATGACTTCCATCTCCTTGCGCATGCGCAGAATCTCGTTCGCCTGAATCTCGATATCCGAGCCCTGGCCTCCACCTTCGGTGTAGGGCTGATGGATCAGGACGCGGGCGTGCGGCAGGGCGAATCGCTTGCCGGCTGTCCCGGCAGCGAGCAGCACCGAGGCCGCGGATGCCGCCTGTCCTAGGCAGACCGTCTGCACCTGCGGCTTGACGAACTGCATGGTGTCGTAGATCGCGGTCATGGCTGTGTACGAGCCACCGGGTGAATTGATGTAGATCTGGATGTCTCGATCGGGGTCCATCGACTCCAACGTGAGCAACTGCGCCATGACGTCATCGGCCGACGCGTCATCGATCTGCACACCCAGGAAGATGATGCGCTCTTCGAACAGCTTCGTGTAGGGATTGTGGACCCGCTCGCCGTTGGCGGTGCGCTCGCGGAACTCCGGAACGATGTACCGGCTGGACGGCGCCTGCGGCAGGAAGGGAACGTCACTCATTTGGCACTTCCCTTCTTGCCCGGAGCATCCGCATCCGTGCTGTAAACGACATCGATGAGCCCGTACTCACGCGCCTCCTCGGCCGTGAACCAGCGGTCCCGGTCGGAATCCTTCTCGATCTGCTCGACCGTCTGGCCGCTGTGATCGGCGATCAGGCTCGCCATCCGCTTCTTGATGAACAGCATCTGCTCGGCCTGAATCTTGATATCCGATGCGGTGCCGCCGATACCGCCGAGCGGCTGATGCATCATGATCCGCGTGTTGGGCGTCGCATACCGCTTGCCCGGAGCCCCCGCGCATAGCAGGAACTGACCCATGGACGCCGCCAACCCCATCGCCACCGTCGCAACAGCATTAGGAATCAACTGCATGGTGTCGTAGATGACCATGCCCGCAGTGATCGAGCCACCCGGTGAGTTGATGTAGAGCGAGATATCCCGCTCATGATCCTCGGCTGCGAGAACCTGCAGCTGCTTGGCGATGCGATCGGAGTTCTCGTCGCGCACCTCACCCTCGAGCCAGATGATGCGTTCGCGCAACAGCCGCTCGTCGAGCATGTCGCCGAAGCCGCTCAATCCGCTGCTTGCTGCACGGAAATCGGGGGTGCTCACGCTGCTCACCAACTCCCTGTAGATGTGGAACCTAAAGACTAACGGCGATTACCGAACAACACCCGCTCGCGGGCCTGCGGTTCGCCGTCAGCCGAACTACTGACCGGACTCCGCAGCGGCCATCTGCGCCTGGAGCTGCGCCATCTGGGCCGCCTGCATGGCTTCGTTGAGTTCGGATTCCAGAGCCTGCAGGTCGACGGCGTCTCCATTGCTGTCGGTGACGGTCGCATTCTCCAGCACCAAGGCCAGGGCCTTCGAGCGGCGAATGTCCGACAGGGCCATGGACACCTGACCGGACTCCACGAGCGCCTGCGCCAGGGCGTCTGGAGCCATGCCGTACCGAGGCGCTTGCTGCATCAGCCAGTTGGACAACTCCGATTCGCCCACCGAGACCTCCTCGATCTCGGCGATGCGATCGAGGATGAACTGGCTCTTGAGCGCCTCGCGGGATTGCTGCTCAATCTCCGCGCGGTGCTCATCGGAGGCCTCGTGGCCGTCCTCGAAGTGAGCGTCGACCTCGGCCGCGATCACGCCTTCGGGCACGGGAATATCGACGGAGGCCATCAATGCTTCGTTGACCTTCTCGC
>RGQW01000067.1 GCA_010029945.1 Actinomycetota bacterium
ACGGGGCTCTCAGACGCGTCATCGTCGGAGATCACAACAGCGGACGACGGACCCGCCTGGGTTTCGGTCAACGTTGAGCCGTCCGCCACACTGATCGATGTCGGACGCAACGTAGACGACTCGATCGCGATCTCTCCATCACCGCTCACGGACACATTCCCGGCGGTCTGCGTGGATTCACCCGCCAAGCCACTCACCAGCACCCGCGGAGAGCCCGGAACATCCACCGAGACCATTGCCTCGTCGGCAGCACCGGACGTCACCACCTGGACCGCGATCTCATCCACCGCCGGGGGCTCCCAGATGATGGAGAAGCCGACTACCGAGGTCAAGGATGCTCGAACGGGAGTCACGATGACCCCGTCGACAGAACCTGCGATCAGGTCAGCCACGGAACGGGCCTTACCGTCGACGGCGATCTGAACATCCAACTCCCCAGCCCCACCAGAGGTGACGAGCATGTGAGCGGACGCGCGCACGGCGGAGTCAGCCGAGGAAAAACCCGACGGCGCAGGCAAGATCCGATCGGTGTTCGACACGACATCGAGCGACCCTGCCCCTCCACTCATCGCAGGCGCGAGCTCGTTGCCGAGAACGTCGACAGGTGCATACGTCCATTCATCACCGGAGATCGTGATGCTCTGTGGGGCGCCGGGGTAGTTGTTGTCGTAGATGGAGATGGTCACGGTGCTGTCGTTTTGCGTCACTTCGACGGGGGTGACTGTGTGACCGGTGCCGTCCTCGCCATACATACCGATCGTTACGCGCTCGTCGTCGGCAATCGCGTCCGCCACTATCTGCGCGATCGAGCGAGGCGATAGTGACCGGGTCGACGCCGCGGCCTGCTGCACTTCGGGAATCAGCTGGGTCGCCCACAAGGTGTCAAGGGTCCGAACGACATCGGTGTTTTCGCGTCGCAGATCCGCCGTTACTTGGGCCGTTCCATCCAGCTCGCTGAGCGCATAGACGCCGTCAAACAACGATTGAGACAGGACCGCGAAACCTTCGCACCGACCCGAACTCAAAGAAGAATTTGCCTGCGTCAACCATTGCTGGGCTGCGGGAAGGAGTTCGCACTCCCCTCCAGATCCCTCGGCGCACACATCGCTGCGGCCAAACAGCGTGATCATGGAATCTGTGTCCAGATTTCCTTCGCCTCGCCAGTTCGCGAAAGAAAAGCCGTCACTGGCAACGGTGAATCCCGTCGACAGACATCCGTCCTCTTCGGAGCACGCGCCCGCTACGGACGACTCTTGCCCATCCCCGCTACCGGAAGCATCCGGCGATGTCCCTAACGCCGCAGAGTCGTTACTAGAAGAAGAGCCGGAAAGGCTCTGCGTGCCGGAAGAACAGCCGGTAAGCGCAAGTATGAGGGTCGCTCCGAGAGCAACAAGGCCTTTCACTCCATGATTTTGCCACGGACATATGCACATTGCCTAATGTCATATAAATCCCTTTTGTACGGATCTTTGCCCGCATCCGGTCGTAGCCCAAGCTTCCTTTGGCTCCTTTGCGCCGACCGTGTTCCAATGGCGCCATGGAGCCCACGCTGCCGAGCGAGCGCAACGACAGCCCGGTAGCGCCCCGGGCCTCGGCGCCGACCTCCCTTGCAGATCCACCGGAGGCCGGCGCTGGGCCAGATTCTGCATCCCCTTCCGGTAGCCCCGTGGGGCGGCGCATTGTGCTCGGCATGATCGGACTCGGTGCCGTCGGCGTCCTCGTCGGACGTCAGGCTCAGGAGGCAATCACCAGCACGGTGAGCGCAACCGTTCCCGGTCTCGGCAGCATCGTGCCCGCAGCCGGAGGGTTTCGGATCTACACGGTCACCGGCGGATATCCAGCCATGGACCCGGCGGACTACCGACTCGACGTCACGGGCAACGTCACCACGCCTTTGTCACTGACCATGGCGGATCTCGCGGACCTACCCCAAACGAGCATGACCAAGGACTTTCAATGCGTGACCGGATGGCGGGTCGACGACGTGCTCTGGTCCGGGGTTCTCCTCAGCGATGTTCTCGCCGCCGCGGGCGCGAGCACCACCAGTTCAGCGCTGCGCTTCTTCTCCTTTGACGGGGCTTACACCGAGTCGCTGACCATGGAGCAAGCACTCCGTGATGACGTCCTCGTGGCGACGTCGATGTTCGGCGAGCCCGTGACCCGCGAGCACGGCGGACCTGTTCGTTTATACGTGGCGCCGATGTACGGGTACAAGTCCCTGAAGTGGATGTCGGGCATCGAGGTGGTCGATGAGGTGGTCCCCGGTTATTGGGAGGTCCGCGGCTACGACATCGACGCGTGGGTGGGAGCGTCCAATGGACGCGACGACGAGCCCATCGCCTGACGCACGCATCGCGCGTTTCTCCCGCGCGGAGCGCTGGGTGCACCGCAGCATCACCGTGCTCATGATCGTCCTCATCGCGACCGCGGCGGCGTTGTATTTCCCCGACATCAGCGTGCTGGTGGGGAATCGCCCCATCGTCAGCAACATCCACGTCATCGCCGGCTTCGTTCTCCCTATCCCCCTGATCCTCGCCCTCGCTTCCCGGGCCTTTCGGCAGGACGCTGAGTTATTGAATCGATTCACCGCGCAGGATTGGACGTGGCTTCGCTCGCGAGATCGCCGATCGGGCCGGATCCCGGTGGGCAAATTCAATGCAGGTCAAAAACTAAACGCGGCGTTCTCCGTGGGCTCGGTCATCATCATGCTCGCCACCGGCGCCATCATGTTCTTCAATTCATGGTTTCCCGACGACATTCGCACCGGCGCCACGTTCGTGCACGACTGGTTGACTCTCGCCGTCGTCGTTGTCGTTGTCGGCCACACCTACAAGGCGCTCATGGATGCAGAAGCTCGCACCGGGATGCGCACCGGGCATGTGTCGGCTCGGTGGGCCGCCCGCGAGCACGGACAGTGGGCCGAAGAGCAACGCCTCGGCGGCTAGTTGCCCAACCAGAAATCCATCCACCGGATGAAGATCAGGGCGAGCACGACGAGGTAACTCGCGCCGATCAGAACCCACCGCAATGACCCCACTGTTTGGGCAACCGCTCCTGGCCCGGACCGGCCACTCAATCGCCCGGCCGCGGCGTTGTCCGCGGTCACTATCCAGAACACCGGGATGGTGGCTGCCCAGACGACCATGCACCACGGGCACAGCGCACCGATCACATACAGGCTTTGCGTGATCAGCCAGATGGCGAAACCAAATCCGAAAAGCGCTCCAAGGTTGAGTCCCAGCCACACCCACCGCGGCAATTCGACCTTGGAGAGCAACAAGACGCCCATAGAAATGACAACGGGAAAACCGATTAGTCCCATGATGGGGTTGGGGAAGCCGAACGCCGATGCCTGATCGGTGGTGATGATGGAGCCACAGGACAGCACCGGGTTGATGTCACATTCGGGAATGTAGTTCGGATCCGCCGTGACGGCGATCTTCTCCAGGGTCAACTCGAACGCGGCCAGCAGGCCGAAGAAACCCCCGATGATCAACACCCAGGGCGTCACCCGATAGGAACTCACGTCACGACGATATCTCGCAGTGCGGCAATCAGCCGATCGACGTCGCTCTCGTCGGTGTAGGGGGCCAAACCAGCGCGGATCGCACCACCAGAGCCCAGGCCGAGCGATCGACACGGCTCGTAGGCGTAGAAAGAGCCCGCCGGAGCGTTGATCTGCTTATCGGCCAAGCGATGCGCTACCTCTGCGCTGTCCCATCCGTCGAAGGTGAAGAACTCCGTCGGGGTTCGTCGTTGAGCGTGTGCATACATAGTGATTCCTGGAAGCTCCTCCAAGGCGCTGCGCAGCCGAGCGTGCAGACGATCTTCGTGCTGGGCGAGAGCGGTCATGGAGCGGACCAGGCGATCGCGACGAGTCATGGACGTCTCCCCGCCCGGCACCAGATCGGCCAGCACGTCAACGGCGGCGATGAGCCCCGCCAGCAACTCGTACGGCAGGGTGCCGAGTTCGAATCGTTCGGGAACCTGCTCGGTGCTCGGCGCCAACTTGTCCGGGTGCAACGACTCCCACAACGCGCTGGACGCGGCAACGATCCCCAGATGTGGTCCGAGGAACTTATACGCCGAGCACGCATAGAAGTCAGCACCGATTTCTTCGACGTCGATCGGCGCGTGGGCCGTCAGGTGCACACCGTCAACGAAAAACAGTGCTTTCACCGCGTGCGCGGCCTCAGCGATCGCCGGGAGATCGGGGCGGGTTCCCACGACGTTGGATGCTCCAGTGACGGCCACCAGGCGCGTGTTGTCGGTTATCTGATCCACGATGTGACTGGTAGGCAATTCACCGGTGGTCGGGTCGAGTCGAGCCCACGCCACCTCGGCGCCGGCCTTCTCGGCATACGTCACCCACGGGCGGACGTTGGCGTCGTGATCGAGATCGGTCACCACCACGCGGTCGCCCGGACCCCAATCGTTCGCCAGAGTCCGGGCCACCATGAAGGTGGCTTCGGTCATGCTCCGGGAGAAGACAACGCCCGCGGGGTCGCATCCGAGAAGATCAGCAGCCGCAAGCCGCGAGCCTTGCACGATTGATTCGGCGTTGCGTTCCGATTGGGTCATGGTGCCGCGGTTGGACAACGGCTCGGTCATGGCTGTGCGCATCGCGTCGGCCACGACATCGGGGAGTTGGGTTCCTCCCGGCCCGTCGAAGAAGGCAACCCCGGAGGCCAACGCGGGCATGCGGGCTCGTATCCGGGCAACGTCGAACTCGTTCATACGTCCCACCACAGTGTGCACACCTCGCGGGGTGTGGCGTCGAGGTCCTGCATCAGAGCAGCGGCAACTTCCGCGTCCCGATCTTCGCTCAGGCACAGGCGGATCCGGGCGAAGCGCACCCGCTCTTCCATCGGTAAGGACACGCGCTGCCCCCACGTTTCATCCGTCCACACATCGAGGTGTGCATCGAAACCCAGCGCACTGGCGATGTCGGCCAATTGGTGGGCCGTCGGTGTAGTGGGCCGGTCGAGGTCCCAGAACTTCTTCCACAGCGGGCTCATGTTGCTCAGTGGGTGCGTCATGGGAAGTTCTACAACCACGCGACGTCGCGCGTGGTTGTTGAGAGCCTGCAGAAAGGGAACGATCGCGGCTACGTTGAAGGCGACGTGGTGACACACCACGACGTCAGCCACCGGAACATCGGCGGCGACATCCGGCCACGAGCCACGGAACTCCTGGTGCTGCACTCCACGTTTCGCCGCCGCTTCCGCGTAGGCGTCGAGCATCTCCTGCGCATGGTCGACGGCGTAGAAAACCTCTGCGGGCGGCGCGAGTGCGAAGGACGCTCGCCCGCCGCCGGAACCGACGTCGAGGACGCTTCCGCCGGCCGGAACGGCCTCCCGCGCTCGATCGTGCGACACCGAGTCGGCTATCTCATCCCCAACGGTGAACATCGCGACCGGATGAACCCACGGCTCCTGCGACGCCTGCTCGAGGATGTTGTCGGGAATGGCCCACGCTTCGAGATCGCTGCGCCATTGACTCGCCAGTTCGACGATCTCGGTGGGCGTCTCGGTCACAGGCCCGACGCTAGTCGAGCCAGCGGCTGCTCCACGCGTCGGCAAGCGCGCATCGCTCACCCGACTATCGTGCAGCCGTGCCCGCCGGAACCCCACCTGATTCGTCCGATCCCTCTGATCCCTCCGATCCCTCTGATCCCTCCGAGCCCTCTGACGTCTCTGGTAGCTCGGGCTCTGCCGCAGATGACAAGCAGCCCATCAAGACTCTCATCGGAGGGCCCCGCGGAGCCCTGGAGAGCATCCTGCCGCCAGTGGTCTTCGTGGCCGTGTACTCCGCACTGTCGAGCAGTAACGAGGATGCACTGACCTACGCGATCGTTGCAGCCCTCGTTCTCGCTGTCTTCTTCGGCGGTTGGCGGCTCCTCGAGCGCAAGAGACCCACGCGGGTTATCGGGGCGATCGTGGTGGTGGCCCTGGGTGCCTACTTCGCCGCCCGCACCGGCAGTGCCGCCGCATTCTTCTGGCCTCGCGTGCTGTTGAACGTGTTGTCTGCGTTGGCTTTCGTCATCGGCAACTTCGTTCGTTGGCCGTTGCTCGGCGTGATTGTCGGCCCGATCATGGGTACCGGAATGCGTTGGCGTCGAGACCCCGTCCTTGTGCGCGCCTACTCCCGTGGCTCATGGCTGTGGGTGTTGCTGAACCTGGTCCGGGCGGCGATCCTGCTCCCCCTCATCGCAAACGACGCACTGTGGGGGCTGGCGGCGTCGGGTGCGTTCTTCTACGTCCTGGTGATCGGCACCATCCTGGGATCGTGGTTCATCATGAAGCGAGCCATCCCCGCCGATCATCCAGGTCTTCGTCACCCGGTCGGTGACCCGAAAAGCACGGACAAGTAGGACAACGACAGGGTCGATCAGCGCTCAGTGCGCCCTCTCGCGGCCCATCGCCCATGATCGGTCCGATATCTCTGGTGGCGACTCGGGAGCCTCGCGTGTTCTCCCTCGTAGGTAGGCCAGGTCTAGCGCGAGGCCCCGGGTCCGCTCGTCATCTGTAAGTAGGGCGCACTGCGCCACCATTCGTCCGATACCGGCCTTGTGAAGTCTCTGTGGCGTTGGACGGTTGCGATCACCGCCATTCCCGTGGCCGTTACCGGCGTCCTGTCATCCGCCCAGGCTTCGTCCCCCGCTGCCTCTACGTCCGCGCGTGCCTTCGTGCCTGCGGATGTGCCTGCCGCTGTGCCCGCGTCGTCGCCGTCATCCTTGAGCTACTCCCAAATTCGTACCGAACTTGTCACCGCTTCACGTGCGCTCACCAACGCGCAAGAACTCGTGACCGCAGCCAGAAGCGACAGCACCGCTGCCACGATCGCTGTGGCCGAAGCCAACAAAGACGTGGCATCGGCCGAGGAGACTCTTGCTCAGGCCCTGCGCGTTGTGGATCTCACATCGTCCAGTGCGACCGCCGCGCAACAACAGTTGGATGACCGGGCGCGGACGATGTACATCGGCGGTGGCGACGCACCGGGCCTGTCGGATGTCTTGTTGACGTCAACGGACACCGGCAGCCTCACCCAAGCACTGGCAGATCGTGAATTCCTCAAGACCACCAGCAGAACCGCTGCTACCGGAGTCGAAGACTCGCAACGTGCCGTAGCCCAGGCGCAGGCCAGCGCCGATGCCCGCGAGACCGATGTCGCTCTCGCGCGAGCTAGCGCCGATGCCGCGGAGATGAACCGAGTCGCCGCCGAGGAGGCCGTGCAAGAGGCACTCAATGCCGTGGACGATGCACGCTCCTACGTTCAGCAGTTACTCAAAGTAAGTTCGCGTGACAACTCGCGCGACTACCGAAAGATCGAACGCTGCGGCGATTGGCTCACCAAGCTGCTCGCCCGCGTGGGTTTCGAGGGTGAGAATCTGCGCGAGGCGTGGGCCATTGTGATGCGCGAAAGCGGCGGCAACGAGGACGCCATCAGCGTCACTAACGATCTCGGTCTCTTTCAGATCAACACTTTCGCGTGGAGCGGCCAAGACTGGTTCAACAGGGAACTGTTGCTCACCCGCGAATACAACGCCCAGGTGGCGTTGATGCTGTCGCAGGGCGGCAAATCCTGGTACGCCTGGGGACTCGACGGTCAAGGCCGACTGAACCCGGGGGCCTACGTGAATTCCGGGTGGAGCGACGAGCAGATCAATGGCCTGCTCGACCGCTACCTCCGGTGGTACAAGTCCTACCCGTGTCGGCCCGCCTACGAGGCCTGACCGACACGCCGATCAGATCATCAGCCCGACGCGAGTGCCTTGGCCTTGAGCTGATCGAACTCCTCCTGGGAAATCGTTCCCGCATCCAGGAGTGCTTTCGCTGATGAAATCTGGTCCGCAGGAGAAACGCTGCCGACGGCGTTTTGAATGTATGCCTTCTGCGCCTCGTCTGCGGCCTGCATTTGGGCTTGACGTCGCTCGGCCATCGAGTTGCCGCGGGCGATCAGGTACACCAGGACGGTGATGGGCGGGAAAATGAGAAGGAAGATGATCCACACGGCTTTCTTGCCTCCGCCGAGACTCTTGTCGGCGAACAAATCCATGACCACCATGAAGAAGACCATGAAGAACATGACCATGAAGAAGATGATCAGCAAGGACCACAGCACTTGTCCAAAACCCATGACATACCTTTCGTTGAGAGAACTCCACCCTACTCATCGACCTATTTATCGACGCAGCCGTGCATTGCGCAAGGGAAGGGATAGTCAACGTAGGCGTGGATAAAGCAATGAGAACGGACAGAATCTACGATGGTCGTGTGGAATTCGAGACCTTCACCGTCGCGATCCCGATCAGCGCGTCGTTCACGCGCCACCTCGACGTCCAAGCACCCACGGCCGACGCTGCACTTCTCCTAGCCACCGAGCACGCCCTCGACACGGGGGTCTTGATGCACGGTGAACCGTGGATCGTGAAAGGCGCCGACGAAAACTTGTAGCCCGCTCACCCAGAATTGCTGAACCCCCTCATAGCGCCACTCCTAATAGTTAGTCTTACGTTCGCGATTCAACAAACCGCACCTCACGCTTGGAGAAACTCATGCACATTTCCACCGCCCACGTGGCCGCTGTCCTTAGTACCGGC